>CAYHJT010000021.1:0-11462 GCA_964356985.1 Candidatus Woesearchaeota archaeon | reverse complement strand
TATCAATAAAATTACCTATTCCAATATCAAGAGTTTCTCCAAACACTCTGTATTTTCCAGAAATAAAAGCAATAACTTGAGTATTTGCTCCAGAAGCATAAAGCAAAACAGGATCTTTTGCTCCAACACTTCTGCCAATTTCTAAATGTGCAATGCAATGATTAACACCAATTAAATTCAAATCCAACTCATTAGCTTTCTTCTTCGCAAACTCCATTCCAGCATACAAGCAAGGAGCTAATCCAGGGGCGTTTGAAATAGCAATAGCCTCAATATCATCTTCTTTTATTTTAGCTTTTTCTAAGGCTTCCAAATAAATTTCCTGTGCAACTTCTCTATGATGCTTAGCACTTTCATTAGGAATAATTCCGCTTTTTTCAGTCTTATACATATTCCTTACATTTGCCAATATCTTTCCTTTATTACAAATTCCAATGCCAAATGTATGCGCTGTGCATTCAACTCCAACAATCATTAAAAATCAACTAAAAATTAGTATAAAAACTCTTTGATAAATTAAAAATAAAATAAAAAAATAAAAATTAGCTAATTACTTCTTCTTTTTCTTTCTGCCGCCTCGTGACATCTTAGCTTCGCATACATTACCCTTGCCATCTACATAATAAAGATAACCATGTTTTCTATTTACTGCATTCTTCACGACTACTGTACCCATTTCACACCTCCTTTTTAAAAACTTATAATAACTTCTAAAAGCGCAATAAATATATAAACCTTTCTATTTTCCGACGAGAAAATGACTCAAAGAAATTTAATATCTGATTTAGTAAAATTTGATGAACAAGCTAATGAAGTTACAAAAGTAAATTGGAATAAATTCGCAGAATTAGAAAAACTATTAAATGGTATAGAATTTGACGCAGTGGAAAAAGCAGACAAAGATTTATCTAAATGCATTCTATATCTTTTGCGCACAAAAGTATTATCAAGAAATTTAGAAGACAATTATGTATTAACAAACGATAATTCTAAAAGAGTTATAGTCTCTCCAAACAGAGATAATGTTAGATATAGTTTCGTTAGAAAAGAAGATGCAGAAGAATATGCAAAGATAAATTATTCTCCAGAAATTTGCAGCCATCTAATAATCAGTCATTATAATTCATTATACAACTTGCGGGATATTGATTATGAAGAATGAACTCTGATGATTTAATAATTTACAAACCAAAAATAGCCCAATTATAATATATAACGACGATAATTAATAATAAATTTCTTATCAAACATTAGTTGCAATTAAAAGCCATTGTTTATAGATGTATTTCGCTTAAATTTTAAAAGCATTTACAATTTCTTTATTATTCTTATTTAAAGGAATTTCAACAAACTTTCTAAAACTATTTCTTGCATTTACATAAAAAGAAAATGGCTTGACAATCTTATATTCAAGAACTTTGTTCTTAGAATCAAGCCAAACAACAAGAAAAGGGAAAAACACAAAGAAAGAATGAATAGAAATATTAATATCTCTTTCAAATTCAAACAATAAATTCTCGCTATTTTTATTCTTAAACATTAATCCAATCCCTTTAGAGAATTTCCCTAATTTCTTAACATTAATATTCAACCTCTTTCCTTTGTATTTAACAAGAATGTTCATTATAGAAAAAACAGATTTATGATTAAATACTTTTCCCAATCCAAAAAGAAAATGTTTATAATCTTATATTGAATATGAATATATATTCAAAGAGGTATAATCAAGTATGGCAGACATAATCACATTTCTGGGCAATAAAATAATAATTTTAATAGCAGTATTAGTAGTACTTATTACTGTAGCAATAATACTTACAATAATGAACAAAAGGCTCAAGAAAAAGGTAATATTCAAAGAAATAAAAGAAGAAAGAGAGGTATTTCTAAGAAAAGAAATAGCCAATTTAAGAGCTTCTAAAAAATCAAATGAAATTCTATTAAATTCAATAAATTCTTATGCGAGAAATTTCTTTAGAGATGCATTTTTAATAAATCAGAATTTAGATTATCTAGAATTAAGAGATATATTCGCCCAGAAAGACCAGCCAAAAATAGCTCTTTTCTGCCATAAAATGCTTCAAACACTTTATTCTGGAGGAAACATAAAGAAAGAGAACATAGATGAATTAGTAGACTCTCTTGAGAAAGTTGTAAATGAATTCTATCTTGCAAAACAAGGCGCTCTAACCCCATTAAATAAATCATTAAATATAATGAAAGAAAAACCAAAAGAAATTAAGAAAATTCCAGAAAACAAAATTGAAGAAAAAATAGAAAAACTAACAGCCTTAGATGAAGAACAGGTAAGAAATGCCTATGAAGAATTAAAAATAAGATTCAGAGAAGCTTATCTGAAAGCAGAAAAAAAGAAGAATACAGAAGCAATGGCAAAATTAGTAGAGTTAAGAGAAAAAATAAGACTAACAGTTAACGAATACATGAATGACAGCTCAAAAATAGCAGAGTTAGTTATAGAAATTGCAGAAGGCGTCAAGCTCTTAAATTCCCTGAATTATTAAAAATCCTACTTCTCTTTCTCTAAAATCCTTGATTCTTTAGCTCTCGGAACTATTTCAGTAGACTTAATTTCATATTCAGCAATATACGGCCTATTTTGTTCATCAACCTGTAAAAGATAAGATTTTCCATCATATTTTAAAATACTCTCTTTTTCGCCATTCAAATCCAAATCCTCAACTTTTATTTCGAGTTTATTAGGAATAGCATATCCTTGCTGAACTTGCCTAACTCTTGGAATGTAATTTGTTCTATCAATATAGGCTTGTGAAAGTACATACCCTGTTAAAAAACCCAATATCCAGCCAAAAAATCTCTTCATTTTTTCCATATAATTTATAGAGAATTTTAGTTTATAAACCTTTCATTTTTATAACTACTAAAAGATTACACTAATCTCCTATACTTTGTATTTATCAAATAATATTCGAGAGCAAACAATAAAATTGAAGCAATAAGTAAATATCTAGTAAGATCAATTCCTATGCTTCTCGACGTTTTTTCAATAGCGTTGGAAAAAGAATCAGAAAGCTCATCAATGTCCCGCGCCCTGAAAAATTCACCATTAGTATTATAAGAAAGTGCTGTCAAAGATTCCTCATCTAATTTAGAAAGTCCATAGCTTGTTTCTCCGCCCTCTTCAGTTCCAACAGCAATTGTATGAATAATTACATTATTGTCCGTTGCATATTTAACAGCATCCTCTACACTTCCAACATTTATCTGTCCATCACTCAATAAAATTATTGCCTTGCTATCCTCTTTTTCCAGCAAATTAGTTCCTGTTATTACAACCTCATTTACATCAGTACCTCCTACATTACTAAGAACAATATTGCTTATTGCGCCTTTTACAAGACCCTTATCATCTGTAACAGCTTGTTCAATGAACGCTGTTCCTGAAAACGAAACAACTCCAAGTCTTGTTCCAAAAGGAGAATTATCAACAAAATTTAACGCGGCAGCTTTAGCCGCCTCAAGTCTATTAGGAGAAATATCATTGGCCTCCATGCTCTTTGAAGTGTCTATAGCTAACACAAAAGAATTAGAACTTGCATTAATTACAGTATGCAAAGTAAGTCCTGAAAGAGCCAAAATAGAAAATAATATTATTAAAATGCTCAAAGAAAGAATTACAATATTTTTAGAAATAATATCAACCCCTCTAATTCTAGCAATTGCCTCAAAATTAGCAAATCTCAAAGCAGTGCCTTTAGCAGCTTTCAAACTGACAATATGAATAAAAATAAACAAAGGAATTAAGAATAAGAAAAGCAAATATCTTGGATACAAAAAACTTATTGAAACCATTATCTCCTAATACCCCTGCCAATTCTTACTCTTTCTCCTAGAAATGAAGCAAGAGGAAACGCAAAAGATTTATCTGTTGTCAATTCAAGCAAATCAACCTCACTTCTCCTAAAAATATTCTTCACCATATTTTCCATTTCAAGAGCATTTTTTTCGTATACACTCTTGATTAATCTCGGATTTATAAGAATCTGCTCTCCAGTTGCAGGATCCTCTATAACAATCTCCCTGTCAACATCAGGAAATGTTCTGTCAAGTAAATCTCTTATCATTATAGCTACACTTTCAAATTTACGCGATGCTAAAAATAAATTATTTAACACATTTTCTTTTACTCTTATAAAATCAGAGATAAAAATAACAGCATCAACATTTCTAAGATAATCAAGAGAAAAACTTAATGCTCTGTCAAACTTTGCCTCCCCCCCATAAGTTGCAGGATCAGACAAAACATCAACAAGAAAGAAAAAATTATTATTTCCTCCTCTTGGCGGAAAAAATTGTTTAACTTGATTGCTGTACAAAACAAGCCCTATTCTATCATTAGAACTCATTATTAAATGCCCTAATGCTCCAAATACCTCTGTCGCGAGCTCGCATTTTAATTTATCAGACCCCAAAACCATATTATCGCTGATGTCTACAATAAAAACAATATTCAAATCCCTTTCTTCTATATACTGTTTGGCAATTAACTTATTTGTCCTTAAACTAGCTTTCCAGTCTATATTAGAAGCATCTTCATCGGGCGCGTAATCTCTGTATTTATCAAATTCAAGTCCCTTGCCTCTAAAAATAATTCTATATAACTTTTCTTTTAATTCAAATTCTTTTGCAGCTGCCTCAAATTCTGTAATTGCCTTTGGCACATCAACGTTTAATTTTTCTGCCATTTTATCTCTTTTACTATTTAGATTATAACAATTAACTTTAAATATTCTTTGAATCAAGAAGTCCTTGTATGTTTCTGCGGACTAAAGTCCGCAGTTTGTCTGGACTTCTGGATGCTCAAGATGCATTCCTGCAAGTTGCATCTTGACATAACTAATTTTTATGGAAGAACATAGTTCAAATAGAGATTTAGAAGATATAATAATATATCATGGCTCTTTAGCTGAACTTAATTCTAGAAACCCAGATAAACAATACCAATTTGCAGAAGAATTGTTTTTTATTTCAGAAGCACAGCCAGAATATTCAGATTATTTAACAAAAAGTTATAAAGAAATAATAAAAGAAGAGCTAGTTCGTAAAAAATATAATGGCTTAGTAAATGCAAGAACCATGGCTATTGCTGGTATAAGGCTAGATAAATATAGGATTGAAGGCACACCAATATTAAAATGTCCTTAGACCAGCTGCCTAATTTCTATTTCTTTTTTTCCAAAATCTCAGCAGGCTTAAATTCATATGTTGAAATATAAGGTCTATCCTGCTCATCAACTCTTAAAAGATAATCTTCTCCTTTATAATTAAATAGGGTTTCTTCTATGCCGTTTTTGTCTAAATCATCTGTTCTTATTTTAATCTTATAAGGAATAGCATAACCATTCTGAACTTTATCAACTATAGGAATAGAATTAGGAAGATAAGACCCAATAAGTAAAGAAAGACCTAAAACAGTTACTGTTCCAAAACCTTTGCCAACACTTACAATAAATTCCTTGTCTTCGTCTTTCATAAAAATCTTACTAAATATCTATATTTAAACCCTTTCTTTATATTTTGTCTAAAAAAGTAAATTAAACGTTCTCCCTCTCCAATATCTCATCAATAATCTTATCGCTGTCAATGTGTTCTGCCCTCGCCCTATAAGTCAAAATAATCCTATGCCTCAAAACATCGTGAGCAATTGTCTTGACATCTGATGGAATAACAAAATTCCTGCCATTCATAAAAGCCTGCGCCTTGGAAGCAATAAATAAAGCAATGCTCGCTCTTGGAGAAGCGCCCCATTCAATATAGCTCCCATATTTCAAATCCCTTGTCCTAGTTCTCTTAACAATATTCAAAATATATCTCTTAATTTTCCCATCCAGATAAATCTTCTTAGTTAGCGCCTGCATCTTCATTATATCAGAAGGGTTAGTAGCTGCCTTTAAATTAAATTCCTCGAATTTCTTTAAAGTTATATTTTCTTCCATTATTTTGCTCTCTTCATCGTATTCTGGATATCCCATAATCAATTTGAAAAGAAATCTATCAATTTGTGCCTCGGGCAATTGGTAAACACCTGCCTGTTCAATCGGATTTTCTGTTGCCATTACGAAAAAAGGCCTTTGTAACTTATAAGTCTCTTTTCCTATTGTTACCTGCAATTCCTGCATTGCCTCTATCAATGCAGACTGCGTTTTTGAAGGGCTCCTATTAATCTCATCAGCAATTACAAAATTTGAAAAAATCGGACCCTTAATAGTTTCAAATCCCTTTCCAGGCGTATAAGTAACAATTCCAGTTATATCAGTAGGCAATAAATCAACTGTGAATTGTATCCTCTTAGCACTGCAACCGCTAACAATTGCGAGTGTTTTTATTGCGAGTGTTTTCGCAATTCCAGGCACTCCCTCTAATAAAACATGCCCATCGCAAAGCAATGCCATTATCAAACTATTAACAATCTTTTCCTGCCCTGTAATAGACTTCGCAACCTCCTTCTTCATTTTAGCAATAATCTCTGCATATTTTTTAATCTGTGTAATATCAGGCCTGCCATCAGAATTTCTTCCTTTTTCATACTTGAATTCTTTAATATTAATTGTCTCTTTTTGAGGTTCTTCAACTTCTCCTATTTCTTTTTCTTGGTCTATAATTTCTTTCTCTTCTACATCATGTCTTTTCTCTAAATTAACTTTTTCCTCTCTAATATTTGCTATTTTATTAGTTTCTTGTTCAACATTTTCTTCTACAACTTCATTTTCAACAGCACTTCCAATTCTCCTTAATCTTTCTTCTATGCGTTTTCTATCAAAACTCATATCAGGAATATGACTTCCAGTATGTTTCACATTTATTGAATGTTTGTGATGTACAATTTTGTGATGTGCATGATGCTCAACATATTTAGGAATTTCTTTATGAAGATGTTTATGATGTTTTACATGATGCTCTGCATGTTTATGATGTATAATTTTAGGAATTTCTTTATGATGACTAATATGCTTATGATGAACATGATGAATTACTTTATGTTCAGGCTCTATTTGTTTATGTTCTAAATGATGATGTTTGTGATGTACTATTTTATGTTCATGATGTTCAGGTTTTATCTCTTTATGTTTATCAGGTTTATTATTATTTTTAACATGATGTTCTGAATGTTTGTGATGTTTATGATGCCTTACATGATGCTCGACATGTTTACTATCATGATGTTCTTTAACTTTACTATTTTTTTCGTTTTTAGAACTTTTCTTATTCCTATCCTCTTTTTTTTCCTTTTCCATTTTCACCCCTTCAAGTATTAACAATCAACTTATATTATAAAACTTTCTTAATTAATAATATCTTGTTCTCTCCCTATGTATTTCATATTCTTCACACCTTCTTGATTATCTTGTCTATTAGATACTTTATTTTCAAGTCTTTTATGAGCTGCCAATTTCGCTAACCTCCTCAAGCGCCCTCTTCAATACCATTCTTCTATAAACATAATATCCAATACCAAAAATAACAGCTAAAATGCTTGCAATCAGCAAATAAACAAATATTTTATCCTGGAATTTAGCCCTTATTCTATTCTTTGAGAACAACGAATTTTGTGAGATTGCATCTTTGCAAGAATTAATCGCATCATTTAACTTGCTTTCTGCACTTGGAATATCTCCTGCTGTTAAATACTCGCGAGACTCATCAACAAGTTCTTTAAGTTCTAAACATTCAGGATTTTCAACTATAAATTCTTCTGTAAATACTAATCTCTCAACAATGGTCTCTCCCTGTCCAACATTGATAAATATCTTGCCCCAATCAAAATAATCAGGGCTTTTAACTTTTGCATTTATGGTAACTTCATAAAGTCCAAGTTCATCCCCTAATTGTACTGTCAATGTTACATTCTCTTTCTGCCCAACGCCCAGCCCTGGAAGAGAACTCCTATCAAAAGAAATATCCAAATCACTTCTCTCTTCCCCATCTTTTGCAATTAATCCATCTAAACTTATGTCGCGAAGTTCAACAGGCCCGTCATTAAGAAGTGTAATTGGAATAACTACAACACCGCCCTCTTTTCTTGATATCGGATTAGGCAAAAGTATTTTCAATGAAACTGGCTTTTCTGTGTTCGAACCCCCGCCTCCTCCACTAGGTATGGGAACAGGTTTAGGAACCTCTATCTTCTGCGGCTCTGTAAATTTAATCTCAAAGTCATTAGAGGTTGCGCTAGTACTCAAATCAGTTCCTGTTATATTAAATATTTCAGAAACAACACTAGAAGAACTAAAGCTCAAAATCCAATTAGATACAATGTAACTTATTGCACTAATATTCATATTACTCCTCGCAACAAAATTAACAGATTGATTATAATGAAAATCAAATGCATCTGCGTCAAAAAAATGCTCGCTAAGATTTATATTAATAGATAAACCGTAAGTTCCCTGCTTGTCGCCAATATTCTTTATAAATTCAAGAGGCGCCTCACCATGAGAAATATTTGCATTCCATGTCATAGATGTATTCAAATGCTCAAAGTTAGGAATCAATACAATCAAGCTTAAATTACCATAAAGACCATAACTTTCATCTATGAATTTCGGAATCGCCTGCCAAATAATAGGCGTGTTGTCCCCAAAATAACTAGTATTGTATCTCAAATTGCCATTTATGTAAAACTGATAGCTCAAATTAGACAATCCTGTAGAATTAGCTATATAGCTAAGATTGCTCTCTCTTCCTTCAGTCAGGTTAAAGACAAAGCTTGATTCTGGAGATATTATTTTAGGAAGATCGTAAACAAAAACCCAGAAGTCTCCATAATCTTTCAATCCAGTAGAATCATTTACGCTTATGTTCAAATGATAAGCTCCTCCCTGATTATCATTAAAACTAATATTCAAAATTCCAGAGCTTATATTAAATATTCTCTCGTCTTTATTAATGAAATCGTCATTTCTTCCATCTGCCAAAAATTCATAAGAATAAGTTAAGTTCCCGCTTCCGTCTGTACCTTCTTCTATATCTAAAGAATCTATATCATAATAAAAAGTTCTATTTATTGTTGTAGCCTGGTCGCTAAGAAGCATTAAGATAGGGGCATGATTTATTTCCCTTATTGTCAAATTAAATGTTATGCTATCAGAAAGATTTACAGCATCGCTGACATTTATTGTCGCCGTATAAAATCCTACATCAGACTTATTTGGCACAAAGTCAGCAATAAACAATGCTCTGTCTGCAAATGGGCTATTTGGTATTGGAAATCCAAAATCTCTTGCAAAACCGAACAAGTTTGGATTAGGACCGTCAATTAATAAATTAACGTAAAATGTTTCATTATAAAACCCATTTTGGCCAAAGGGAACTCTTAAGTCTCCATCTCTAATAAAAAGAAATATCTCAACTGAAGCATCCTCGCTAATGTCTGCGTTAGAGTTCGCATCAATAGTTGCATTATTTCCCTGAAGAGGTCTTTCAATAAGGACACTATCACCAATATTTTTAACTGTAAAATTAAAGATTAACGAAGAAGAAGTTGCTATATCAGAAGCGTTTATTGTAATAATATGCTGCCCAACATCTAAATCATTAGGTGCAAAGTCTATCACACCTGTCAAAACATTTAAGGAAAAAGATGGAAAACTATCACCGTAGAAAGAAAAGCCGGCAAGATTGCCGTCAGGATCACTAACATTCTCGCTTAAATTCAAATAAAAATTAGCGTCTTCAACTAAAATATGCGTCGTTTCTGGATTAAGCCATTGTGGAGCAAAATTTCCAATAACATTTACGCTCAATATTTTAGAGTCAATAAATCCATTTCTATCAATAACACTTATATTTATCTTATGAATTCCATTCCCAGATGCTTTATTTGGATCTACGACAATAATTGCTCTTGTCTTATTAGTATCGGGGATAATCTCAAACACATTAATACTGACCCAACTTGTGTTTGAAGAAAAGCTAAGCACCTCATTATAAATGCTTTTATCAGGTATTAATAAATCTTCATCATAAGCATCAGCATACAAAGTATAATTATTTGTTGTATAAGCATCAATACTTCCTAAATCTTCTAAGAAAACGCTATCATTAACATTATCTACAAAAAAATAAAATAAGCTTGAATTCTGCATTACAGGGCTTCCTGTATCTCTAACAGTTACATTTACACTCCAATTCCCAACATTCAAATCAATAGGAGTAAAATTAATGAAGGCAGAACCAATAAAATTAGTTGAAACATTAACGCCTGTGCTTTTAGAATTTAAAAACCATGGTTGATTGGAGAAAAATGTTAGATTATTTATTTCGTCAATATCTGTTGAATTTATATAACATCCAAATTCAGAATCCTCGACAGCTATTCTTTCATTATCACAGACATAGCTAAAATACGGCGCCTCATTTATATTGATAACTGTAAAATTAACTAATTCGCTTGAACTGGCGCTTGGGGATCCTGAATCACTAACACTAAAATTAATTATATAGCTTCCAACATCATTTCTTGTCGGAACAAAACTTATGGCAATGCTCCCTACTGTATCGTTTATAATTCGCTGCGTTTCATTAAATAATTCGCAATTTGTCTTGCTTGACCATTGAGCCAATGAACAGCTCATAAAATTTATGCTAAAATTAAATGGTATATTATTTTCCTCATCAGAAACATTTACAGTATATTCAAATAAAATTGACCTATTAAAACTCTGATTTGCTAAATTTAAGAAAACAGGAGGATCATTTACTGTTAAGATATTTACTTCTAATAATGCAGATAAAGTAGCGCTCTCTATATCACGCACATTTAGTTCTATTTTTTTTAGCCCAGTATCAGCATCCTTGCTGATATCTATCTGTAAAAAACCACTTGCAGAATCTAAATCAAAACCAGAGAGTGTTGTATTCGCAGCAGAGTATCCATATACCAAAACATCATTAAAGTCATCCTCGCTTACATTAGCGCTAAAATTATAGAAGCAAGTCAAATCTTCAATGCATTGTAATGTATTCTTGATTCCATCTCCTTCAAAATCCAAGAACCCAGAAGCAGTTTTTATTATGTACGGCTCTGTATTTTCTACAAAAAAATCATTATTCACTGTAACATTTCCAAAATCACTTGTGCAATTAACTTCAAAATTGTGGTTTCCCTTATAATTAAAGGATTTACTATATTCCCATAATCCATTGTTATAAACCATATTGTCATAATTTCCATAGCCAAATCCATAATCATGTCTCGCCCTGCAATTTCCAATTGAATTGTCTATAACATTCCCTATATTATTAGTATAATTAGCATAAAAAAATACATCCCATAGATTTGAGGAAGGCTTATTTTTTTGAGCGCAATATTTATCGCAAAAGGTATATCGGGTTCCATCAGGCTCGTCTGTTGTATCCCACACAGTCAGATTTGCATTATCAGAAAAACTAAAAGAGGGACCTAAAAACAACTCACTAGGAAT
>CAYHJT010000020.1:0-11751 GCA_964356985.1 Candidatus Woesearchaeota archaeon | reverse complement strand
TTGATACTTGCTCTGAATTGGGCTACTAAGAAATAATTATTTTACAGCATGTTTAGTTATTTCTAGAGAACAACTTTTATATTTTTTACAATAAGCTTCACATTGATTAGCTAATGCTTTTGTCTTATATTTAAATCTGCAGATATTGCATTTGAATAGTTTCATTTTATTTCATAAATAAATATTTTTTCAACGAAGAAACTTTGTTCTTCTAATCTTCTGAATTTATAGTTATATTTTTTGAATAGGCCTTCTACATTGCCTGTTAATGAGCTGCATACTATTAATATTTTTCCTTTATCTATTAAATGACTTTTTGCTTCCTTAAAGAATCTTTCTATTAATTCATAGCCTTTTTTACCTCCAGAAATCGCTTTAGACAATTCTTTATCTTCTTTTTCTATGGTAGGTAGATAAGGTGGATTAAACATAATCAAATCGAACCTATCTTTGATGTTTTCAAACAGATCTGATTTAACAGCTTTAATTCCTTTTTTCTTTAGTCCTGAAACAGTTTCTTCGTCTATATCAGAGGCAAGAACATCTTTTGTATATTGTAAAGCTGCTAAAGCCTGGATTCCTGAACCAGAACCTAAATCAAGAACTTTGCCCTTAGCATATATTTTAACGTATTTTTGCAGTAAAAATGAATCTTCTCTAGGTTCGTATACCATATTAAAAAGAAAAAATTATTTTTTGAAGTGTAATACATTAAGCAATTCATCTGATCTTAGTACAGAGATTCCTGCCCTATTACCAAGAATATCTACTTTGATTATTTTATCCGGACTCTTTAAATCGACATTTGGCTTATTAATGTTTTCTGTTAATTTAAGTACTAAATCTCTCTCATGCAGATCATAATTTCTTTTTTCAATCAGCATCTTCCATTTTTCATTGTTATCGATATTATTCGCTAATTCTCGAACTGCATTTGCCATTGTCTGAACATCTGAACTGCACCATTTTTCTACAGGGGTCCAATGGAATGTTCGATTGAATTTATCTGGAGAATTTCTGCATAGATTATTTAATTTTCTGACCACTTCTTTTGGATTTGAAACTGCTACTTGAAAGACTCCGCCAACATTGGTATTTTCTATTCTTCCGGATTCATTAACTTCTTTCAGTAATTGCTGTATTTCTTCTCTTGCACTTGCTGGTTTATTAGGATCAAAAGTCACCAGAAGGTTTGCTTCGCCTGAAAATTCTCTTTGTGCTTTGGATTCTAGCTGACTAATTTGTGTTTGAATTTCTCTTCTTGCTTCTATTTTTAATTCTCTTAAGGAAGGTTCTACTCTTCTTGCTACTTTAGCTTTCCTTATTTTTTTCCTAACCTTTGATAATTTAGCTACCTTTACTTTTCTTCTTAATATTGGAGCAGCTCTTGTTGCTCTTTTTACCGTCTTTTTTGCCATTCTTTTGGGAGCTTTTAATCTTTTAACAACAGCTCTAGATTTAGCTCTTTTTACAGGTTTAACTCGTTTGACTGCCTTTCTGGACTTCTTAGAAGATTTTGATTTTTTAGCTTTAGCCACATTAATCCCCCCTTTAATATGTTAAAAAATAATATGAATTAGTATAAATAGGTTTCGAATTGACTTTTCAGTTAGTTGATTAGGTAATTACCGAGTATAATAATTATCTTTATATATACTCTTTCTTATTATTTTAGATATGACAGATGAACCAGTAACTATTGTTGATAGGGATGTTTTGAAAGTGTTATCAGTAGACACCAGAATGGATATTTTAAAGGAACTATCACAAGGTTCCAGAACGCCTTCAGATTTAAGCAAAAAATTTGGAAAAAGCAGTTCAACTATTGTGGAACATCTAGAGACTTTAGTTAAAGCTGGATTGGTAAAGAAGATTGAACAGCCTGGAAGGAAATGGATTTATTATACCTTGACTGAGAGAGGAGAAGGAATAGTTTCTAGTAAATCAGGAAGATTGGTGATAATTTTAGGAACATCTTTATTATCGATTGCTGCAGGATTTTTCAGTTTAAGCAAATACACAAACCAGTATTCAGTTAATCAAATAAGTAAAGCTGCTGATGCTGTTGCTCAAAAAGCAGCTGAAGAATCTCAAGCTTTGACAGCGCCCGCAATTGCACAGACCATCCAAGGTGTAACAGAGTTAACCTTATCATCAGTATATTTATATGTTGCAATAGCATTATTTTTATTAGGTCTATTTGGAATAATGTTTTATATTATTAAACAACATAAGCGAGGTACACTATCATGAAAATTTTATCAATATCATTAATATTTTTAGTAATACTTAATGTAGGCTGCACTACAATTAAAGAAGGACCTGAAGATGAGATTAATATTAAAGAATCTTCGATGAAGAAATTTAATTCTTATGATGAATTACAAAAATTTGTGGAAGAAAATCTAGAGAAAGCCGGCTATGGTGGAACTATGGTTGCCAGAACAATGCAGGAATCTATAGTATCGGCACAAGCTCCTTCAGCTGCTAAAGCAGGAGATGCAGCTTCCGAATATTCAAAGACAAATGTACAGGTAGAAGACGTAGATGAGGCTGATATTGTCAAAAATGACGGTAAATACATCTATGTTGTAACTGGAAATAAGATATCAATAATAGATGCTTATCCATCTGAGAATATGAAGATTCTTTCGAGTATAGAGTTAGATGGAATAGTTAATGAGCTTTTTATAAATGATGATAAACTGGTTGTTTTTGGAAATAAAAATCAATATGCTTATTATACTTATGCGGATGCTCCTTTAGAATCTGCGAAGATTGCTCCTGGTTTTGTTCCACCAATGTATAGACCACCTCAAGCTTTTGTTAAAGTTTATGATATCTTAAATAAGGAAGATCCAAAATTAGAGAAAGATATTATTTTAGACGGTAATTATTTTGATTCAAGAATGATAGACGATGATGTATATGTTGTTTTAAATTCTTACATAAATGATCCTAAGAAAATAGATTTACCTGCAATAAGTTATAATGGAGAGAATATAACTATTGATGCATCTGAGATTTATTACTTTGATGTACCTGATTATTCTTATCAATTTACAACCATACTTGCAGTAGACTTAGACGAGAATAAGATTAGCAATAAAGTAATCTTGATGGGTGCTGCACAGACAATATTTGTATCAATGAATAATATTTATATTACTTATCAGAAATATGATGATTATTATGATTACGCTGACAAGATAATAGATGAAGCTTTAATTCCTAACTTACCTTATGATATTACCAATGAAATGAAAGAAGCAAAAGATTCAAATAAATATGAGAGATTCCAGAAAATAACTGAAATATTGATGAAGTATATGAATGGTTTAGATGAAAACAATAGGATGAAACTCGAGAAAGAAATTCAGGAAGATTTAATGGAAGTACAGTATGAAATACAAAGAGAGATTCAGAAAACCGTAATTCATAGAATTTCAATCGATGATGGAAATATAGAATACGAAGCTAACGGCAAGGTCCCTGGATACTTATTAAATCAATTTTCAATGGACGAGCATAACGGGTATTTCAGAATAGCTACTACAACAAATAACTGGGGCGGATGGGGAATTATGCCTGCGGTTAGACCAATAGCAGCAATGCCTGAAGTAAGAACTGTTGGTGCACAATCTGAATCTATTGCTGATGAAGAAAGGATAATAAGAGAGGCTAATTCACTGAATCATGTCTATGTATTAGACGCAGAAGATTTAGGCATTGTTGGAAGATTGGAAAATTTAGCTCCTAATGAACAGATATTTGCTGCCAGATTCATGGGTGACAGAGCTTATCTTGTAACATTTAGAAGAGTAGATCCTTTATTTGTAATTGACCTATCAAATCCGAGTAATCCTGAAGTATTAGGAAAATTAAAGATACCTGGATTTTCAGATTATTTGCATCCTTATGATGAGAACCATATTATTGGAATTGGAAAGGAAGTAAATGAAGAAGGATGGCAGCAAGTACAAGGAGTTAAGTTGGGGTTATTTGATGTGTCGGATCCTAGTAATCCAAAAGAGATAGCTAAATATGAGATAGGAACTACTGGAACAGATTCAGAGGCACTAAGAGAGCATAAGGCATTCTTGTTCAGCAGAGATAAAAATCTTTTAGTTATTCCAATATTATTGACTGAACATATTTCACCTTACTTTGGAATAAATTACTTATGGCAGGGAGCTTATGTGTTTGATGTGTCATTAGATGAAGGATTTAAATTAAGAGGCCGGGTAACGCATACAACACCAGAATATAAAGAACAATATTATTATTTTTCACCGATTACTGTAAAAAGATCTTTGTACATGGATGATATACTTTATACAGTTTCAGACAGAGCTGTAAAAGCTAATAGATTAGATAACTTAGAAGAGATTAATAGTGTTAAACTACCTTATTTTGATCAGCCACCAGTTATTATGTATTAAATTGCTCCACCAAGATATAAATGCTGGACTCTTTTATCTTTTAACAATTCTTTTCCTGTGCCTTCCAATTTATTTCTTCCTGTTTCTAGAACGTAGGCACGATCAGACATTTCGAGAGCCATTCTTGCATTTTGTTCAACTAATAAGATTGTTACCCCTGAATCTCTGATTTCTTTAATTTTTTCAAATATTTCTTTTTTTATTTTAGGGCTTAAACCTAGAGAAGGCTCATCTAACAACATTAATTTTGGCTTTAACATTAAAGCTCTTCCGATTGCTACCATCTGCTGCTCTCCTCCGCTTAATAGACCTGCTTTCTGATTTTTTCTTTCTTCTAATATTGGAAATTTTTCATATATTTTATTTAAATCAGATTCAATCGCATCTTTTCTTATGAAAGCCCCTAATTGTAAGTTTTCTTGAACTGTTAATGTTGGGAATACTGACCTTCCTTGAGGAACATAAGAGATACCGATTTTTACTATTTCATTTGGTTTCATCTTTATAATATTTTTATTTTCAAATAGGATAGAGCCTTTTCTTTTTGCTACTATGCCAAATACATTTTTTAGAACTGTTGATTTACCTGCACCATTAGGGCCTATAATGGACACTATTTCTTTCTTATTAACATGAATATTTATACTATTAAGTATTTGAGTTTTACCATACCATGACTCTAGATCCTGGATTTGGAGGATTTTCATAAGTTAGAATTAATAAGCGTAATATTTAAATATTGCCTTAATAGAATAATCTTAATGAAATTAAAAATCATTTTATTTTTTCAGGATTAAATTTAATAAGAAGGGTTAGTCTATACAATGCATTTATTCTGTCTGCTATGCTTAATAAGTAATATTTATATCTGTGTTGCTTAGATCTTAATATATTCATTAAGGATATTATACTTCCCCTTCCTTTTTCGTATTTATTAATGTCGAATGAATAAAATAGATTATATAAATTATTTAGATTATTATTTATCTTGGTTAACATATTGATTTCCCATGTTGAACTATTGCGATTTTTATTTATTTCTTCATAAAACCACCTATAATTACTGCATGCTAGTTTTAATTCCTGGCAAAGACTAAAGTAATATGGAACTTTAAGATATTCGATATGACCTTTCTTGGCTAATAACCTTTGGCAATAATTTCCCAGTTTGTATATTGATGATCTTGTTCCCATGATATTATAGGAGTCTCTATCCCTTCCATCTTTTAAAAATCTAAGAACTTCGTCTGATAGAAATAGTAAGGATAAAAATAATCTTCGCAATACTGTTTTAAACTCCTCATTACTCTCTTTTGTAATGTTTTTGATAAGTAAATAATCTTTATTATGCTCCATTACTTCAAAACCCAGCATATAATCACTGAGAATTTGCATTATTCTTTTAATTATTTTTTTGTCATTATAAAAAACCCTGATTTCATTTACACCCATTATATATAAACCAGACAATAAGTGATCGAGTGTTAGTTTAAATTTTTCAGCATCAATTTTAACTATTTCTTCTGTTTTATCTGGGGTTGTTATAATTACTGTATTACCTATGATATCTAGATCGACAATTCTGCCCTTATCTAAATTTTTAGATTTTACCCAATCTATCGGTAAAGTTACCATGTAGGATTTTCTGTCCTTTGGACCTTGTGCAGTTAATCTTCTTTCCATCTTTAATACGTTTTAAAACATAATATTTGTTGTAAATTAACATATATAAACTTACCTATCTGGGTTGTATGGGATGCTCAAAAAAAATGAAAATTTATATGTAGTTGGAACTGCAATTACAGATTTTTATGGTAAAGAGAGTCTATCTAAATTATGTTTTATGGCTAAAGGCCCAGATAACAGTTATATAAAATTATACGACGTTAGAGATGTAAGTTTTGATTTTATCCTTAAAGAATGTCAAAAGGACCATCGTAATGACGAAAAATTAATTAGAAAAATCAATTTTGTACAGTGCATGTTTGGTAAATGGATAAGTGCAAAGATATTGATAGATGATTTGGGATTTATTGTACTGCCGTATCACTCTTTACGAGTATGTTCTAGTAAAAGGTCGAATATAGTGCTAATCCCTAAAGAAGGTTATACTTTATCAGAAGCTTATAAGAAGATAGAAAATTTTAGACTTTATGCACCTGAATGCTATGCTAAGATATTAAATCAGAAAAAATTAATTTTAGAATACGGGTTACGATCTATTTTTCTTACTGAAGAACCATTATCATCGGGACCATTAAGAAGATCCTACTCTGGCTTAAAGAAATGGGGCCGTAGGTTAACCCATTTAGATGGGCTTCATCGATTACTTGCTTTGATGAGTATGGAAAAAAAACCAGAATATGTGGAATGCTATGTAGCAGTAACCAAAATAAGTTAAACTTCAAATGGAAATTGAATTATTGATTGTGGATCATGGAACTCGTGATAATCCAAATATCGCGCTCACATTTGACGATGGACCTAATCCATATTTCACTCCTAAAGTTCTTGATATCTTACGTTCAAACGGGTGCCAGGCAACTTTTTTTATGATCGGAAGATGGGCTCAGGAATATCATGAAATAGTCAAAAGAATCGCTTTCGAAGGGCATGCAATTGGTGGGCACAGTTTTAACCATGGTGGTGATGATGGTCTTAAGCCATCCAGCGATTTACGTTTAGGCAACAAGGTTATCGAAGACATTATTGGATGTTCATTAAGATATGTACGTGTGCCTAAATTTGCATACAGCGCTAGGGAGCGTGATGGTTCATTACGTGTGAAAGAATTGTTAGAAGATGATTTTCAGACGAAAATTCGTTCAAGAGAAGTCACAATTGTTGGATGTGATATAGATCCAGCAGATTGGAATTATGATATTTCAGTTGAAGAAATTATTCAACAAACATTATGTGGCGTACGGAATGGATCTATCATTGATCTACATGACGGTAGCCAAAAGAAGCATCAACATGTAGATCGAGCAGCCAGGACTATTGAAGCGTTGCCTGGGATTATCAATCAATTAAAGGGAAGGAATTTCAACTTAGTTAGCTTAAACAGCATGTGTTTGGAGTATGAAACTAAGCGTTTTCAAATATTATGAAAAATAATACGCAACTAGCCACGTTGCCAATGAATGCGCCACGAAATATAATAGCAATACCGACTAGAAATCGTTGGCGGACACCAAGCGGCACGCTCGGATCGGCAATCGCCATGTTGAAGTCGGTGCAAGGAGCATTAGTACGAGAACAATTAGCAGATCATACTTGGATTCTGATAGCAGATGGGTCTAATGTAGAACAAGCCGTAGCTCGTGATACATATTTTCGGCAGACGCATGAACAGGGTGTGGGTTCGTCAAGGATTTTTATTCTCACAGCAGAAGGTATGTCTAAGGTGTCAAAGCTTGTAGAGAAGAAAACAAATATAACAAATGAAATTGTCCATGCAGTTCTTACGGATCCATCATACGGATCTCAGCGCCAGAAGCTTGATGCTGTGACAGCAGCTCTTGTAAATTTAAGTGGTCCCAAATGCCAACTTGCGTTAGATGATGATATTCGCGTTCCACAAACATATCATTTGATCACGCGACGCATCCTCGAGTCGTACGGTTATCGGCAGACGCCCAATAGCCAGCTTATTTTACCCGGAACAATGTTTCAAGGCCTACCTATGCACAGTATATTTGAATATGAATTTGATAATGGCCTCCGCCATTTTTTTGAATTCGTGGGCCGAAAAGTTGGAGATCTCAAGCAGATATATCCGCAGATGCGTGTCACAACTAATCTAAATGATACTACTCAAGAGGCATTGATATCCGCTATAGAACAACAGCGACCTATCCAGGCAATATATACGTCAGCTGACGAACCTGATCTTGTAGATGCTGATGGGTATCAAGTTATTGCAGTCTCAGGATTAACAACTATGATGCCAGACTTCGTTGCTTCAAAGATTGCTGAAGCTCATCTGCTTGAAGAGTTCCCAAATCGCGAACTTTCTGCAATATCTTATCCATCAGGCAATAACATAATATTTGGATATCAACAAGGAAATGGGAATATTTGCTCCTCAGGATTTGCCAGGTTTTTAGATCAAAAAACAATTTTATATCCTTGGTGGTTTGTTTCGAGTGAAAAAATTTCTAGAGCCAATCCACTCAGGACGGTCGAAGGTCCGTATCGAGCAGATAATGACCTATTGCCTGGATTACTGAAAGCTATCGAACGTTCCAGTGGGGAACGCAATATATATGTTGCTGGTATAAACAGTGTTATGTTCCACGAACGAGCACTTTATGGCGGTGCACGAATTAGTATTATTGGACAAGCTATTCAATCACTTGTCGGAAAAATTCCGGCATATGAAATAGTGCAACGTATATATTTTGATGTGGGTGAGAAGCGATTGCGCATTCGTCCAATAAACGATGTAAATTTATACCGCGCGCCAATCAACCATGTTGGAAATGTTTTTCAGTATTTGAAATTTTTTGCTAACATCTGTGATCAGAAAATTATGAACCTGCAGAATCGCACTCAGACAGATGGAGTGCGGACAAAGCTGATTCGGTATCGCAAAGAAAAAGAATGGCTTGCTAAAAAAACAGGTGGTTTTGATTTTAAAGCTTTTTATACTAATACAAGTAAAGAAGTTGGTATGCAGATTAACTTTTATACTAACATCGTCGATGCAATGCCGCGTGTTGTTTCTGAATTAACACGGATGATCGAAAACAAAAAATTTTATGTGCTAGAGGTGTAGTAAAGCATGCGTGTTGATTTAATTATGCAGTCATCTTCTATCAAACCGACTTTTAAACAGTTACAGCAATTCCAGCGTCGATATAGACATGAGATTGAAACTGCCTTTTCAGCCTATAAAAAGCACCACTGTAATCCTACAAGTTTGTTGTTTATAGAAAACAAGTTGCCAACGAAGCCAATTGTTCAAGAAGGTGAATTATTCCAAGCAATTGTCATTGGTGGTACATATGCACGTTCTGCGCTCTGCCGTAAATCAAGCAGATCAACTCTTGGGTTCACGTATGTTAAGAAACCTAAAGTTTCTCGACTCCCTATTATAAAATCGCGAGGTGAGTTTGTATTATATCTAGCAAATCAAATTGATCCACGCGTGCAGAAAATTACACTTGTGATGGCAAATGCGCTCAAACCAATTTTTACTCGGGGGCGACTCGACGGTCGACTAGTTGAAGTTTCGAATGAAAAAGCTTTTGCTACACATGACTTAGTAGGAAAATATATTGGAAAGGAAATCGAACCGCCACTGTCTGATCATTTTAAAAAAGCAATAATTATTTCTGTTGCTAATGACGGACTATGTTTACTCCTGTCTGGGCTAACAAAGAAACGTATGCAAAAAGGTTTAGTTTTTGGGATTGTGGGAACAGGAATAAATTTTGGTTTTTTATTCAAAGACAGGATTGTTATCAATCTTGAAAGTGCTGAATTTAATGCTTTTGTTCCTAGTAATACGGGCAAAATGTTAGCTGAGCAAGGCCTTGGCTCACCACTTGGTCGAGAAGCAAGTGGTAAATTTCTCTATCTACATTTTAATGATTACTTAAAAAAGCGACGGTTACTATACCCACCTCTTGGTTCAACTGAGGAGCTATCACAATTAGCATCCAGCCATGCATGGGATGTTTCCAAATTGGCACAATCATTTTTATACCGCTCCGCATCGCTTGTTGCATGTCAAATTGCAGGCATTGCGAATTTTTTGAGATCTGACATTTGTTGTATTATGGAAGGCAGTTTATTTTGGAAAGGTCATAATTATAAACAAACTGTTTCAAAAATTGTACAAAAGTTAACGTTGCGTAGAGTTGAATTTTTAAAAATACCTAATGCTGAGATTTTAGGAGCTGTAAAACTTATTATCTAAATCTCTTAGAAAAGCGTATCGACAATCTTCAGTGCAATTATTGGCCATAACTTAAGTAACCCCCAGATAAGCATCAATAACTTTCTTATTATTTTGAATTTCATTTGGAGTTCCAATAGCAATCTCATCACCATAATCCATAACAATAACTTTATCAGCAATTTTCATAACGAATTCCATATCATGCTCAATAAATAAAATAGTTTTTCCTTGCTTTTTTAATTTAATCAATAATTCTCCGATCTTCTTCAGCATTGTTGGATTTACTCCAGCAGCAGGTTCATCAAGCATAATAATTTCTGGTTCTTGTGCCAATGCTCTTGCTATTTCCAATAATTTCTGCTGACCATAAGATAAATTTCCAGCTGATTCATTTGCTTTTTTTTGAATATTAACAAATTCCAATAATTCCATTGCTTTTTTTTCGTTATTTTTTTCCAATTCTTTCATTTTTTTACTATTGATCAAAGCATCAAGTAATCCTTCATGTTTATGCTTCATTGCTAACAACATATTTTCGATTACAGTCATCTTTGGAAATAATCTAATCAATTGGAATGTTCTAGAAATACCATATGAAAATCTTTTATGGGGTACAAGATGAGTAATATCATCTCCTTCTAGAAGCACCTTACCCTTATCTAATTTTAAGAATCCAGTAATTAAATTAAAAACTGTTGTTTTTCCAGCTCCATTAGGACCTATTAAAGCTACTATATTTCCCCTTTCTACTGAAAAATCACAGCCTGCTACAGCTTTAATTCCTCCAAAATTCTTATGCAGATCTTTAACTATTAAAACTTCTGACATTTTTTATAAATCTTTAAAATATTTATTTTTTAATTCCGTAATTAATTTGATTATTTCTTTAGTATTCTCTTTGACTTCTTCTATAGAAATATCCTTACCATAATAATTAATTCCATTTCTTATTTTTCTTAATCGATCAAATTTATTTGCTATTAGATTTTCATTTATTTGTTTTAGAAAATAAGTAAAAGCCTCGTGAGAATAAATTTTATAACCATTTAAAATAGAAATAGCTTCCAGTATGCTTCTTAAGATATCATAATAACCAGTCATAATCTTTCTTGCTGAATATTTATTTATCTCTGAATTTTTTAAAAATATTAAATCATTCTCTGCAGTGGAGACAAGAGATTTAGCTAACGAAATGTCCTTATCTGCTTTTTTAACTTGCCCTTTTTCTATAAAATCGTTTAAATTCATCTGAATAACTCCCAAAATCCTTCTAAGACAATGCCGTTTATGAAGCTGTTTAGTAACTCTTTATTTTTAATTTTCATCCTATCAATCTCCTTATGCGAATATAAAAATAATTGTATTTTATAAATGACATCGTATAAGTTAAAATAATAATGT
>CAYHJT010000019.1:0-11916 GCA_964356985.1 Candidatus Woesearchaeota archaeon | reverse complement strand
AGAGATTCTTGCATATAAAAATGTGAATGGTGTGCTAACGGCAAATCCGAGATTGGTAGAAAACCCCAGAACCATTGAATATTTGAGTCATGAAGAAGCTGCAGAATTATCGTCTTCTGGATCTGATGTAATGAATGCAACTGCTATAATGCTTGCAGCCCTTAAAGACAAAAGAATAAAAGTTGTTAATCTTTTTAACCCAGAAAAATTTACATTAATCGAAGGATATAAAGATGATGTAGATTTAGAGAATGCCTTGCTTATAAAAGGAGTAGCATCTAAAGAAGACAATACAATTATTACTGTAGAATCTTCTTTAATGGTTGGCCAAGAAGGATATGCTGCGAGAATTTATGAAAAGATAGCTTCTAGGCATAGGTCATTAGATGTACTAACATCATCTGGATTAATGATTTCTAGCACAATAGATCCTTATGAAGATGACAGAAAAAGAAAAGACTCGGAAAAGGATTTAGGCGCTCTTGAAAGATCTCTAGCAGAGCTTGGAAAAGTAAAATTAGAAAGAGATTTTGCAATAATTTCCTTGGTTGGGCCTGCAGTATTATATAATCCAGATGACATTTTGATGAGAACTTCAAAAGTAATGGCCAAAAATGAAATAAAAATACGCATGATGAGCCTTTCATACAATTCAAGAAATCTAAGAATAACAATAAACCAAGAAAATGAAAGAAAAGCTGTTCAGGCATTGCATGATGAGTTCTTTAATTAGATAGCAAGATTTTTATAATAGATTAAAATTTGTTTTATTGAAATGATGCCGAAAATAAATCCTAGAGACATGCAAAGAGCCATGCAGCGCATGGGCATAAAGCAAGAAGAGATAGATGCAGAAGAAGTAATAATCAAATGCTCTGACAAGGAAATAATAATAAAAAACCCTCATGTTCTTAAGGTTGATATGATGGGTGAAAAAAACTTCCAGGTTTCTGGGCAGATACATGAAAGAGCGATTTCTAAAATCACAGAAGATGACATTGATACTGTAATTGAACAGACAAATGTCTCTCGAGAAAAAGCAAAAGAAGCTCTTGAAGAAAATAAAGGGAATTTAGCTGCTGCAATTCTTAGTTTAAAATCAGATTAATTGAAGTATATAACACAACATATTAATCAAAAACTATATAAACAACTTATAACTATTTAATAATCCCTTTAGGAATGTTTAAAAACTTGCTAGCCATATAATGTACGATGGAACGTATACTAGCACTCCTCAAAGAAGCTAATACGAAGCTCAATACGGCTGACCATTTAGCATATGTTACCTATCCGATGCTCAAAGAGTCCAAGTTGTTAATAGCAACCATGGATAATCTATACCAGTCTTTGAGTCTTGCAATAGAATCATTGCTCGAATATGAAAGATACTATAAAAGGATAAGCTTTGTTCCTATCGATTTCAACCAAAAATTTGATATGTTCAAAAAAATATCAGTAAGATACAATATGGATAGGATTGCAATATCATCTTTGCTTGATATCAAAAGTTTACTTGAAACTCATAAAAAAAGTTCGATGGTTTTTACGAGAGAACAAAAATTAGTAATAGCAACCCAAGGTTTTAAAGTCGTAAAAACCTTGAACATAGAAAATGTAAAAAGATATATTGAACAAACTAAACCGATATTAGCAAAGATAAACAAGGTAATAATACCCAATGCATCACCTACTAGAAGATTTGCCTGATATGGCAAAAGATGAAATAAAACGTGCAGACCATCTTGTATATGTCACACTGAAATACACAAGAACCGTTGATGTAATCAAAAATACTGTTAAAAGACTGATTAATGCTTACAATTATGTAATTCTAGAAGCACTTGAATATGCAAAAGAAAGCAAAAAAATAAAGGAGATTCCTGCTTCTGCTCAAGACAGAGTCAAGCTATTAAAAAAATTATATAAAGACGACATAGAAGATCACATAAAACTGTATGAATTATTAAAAGCTATAGATTTAGCCCCTTACTCTGGAAAAGAAGAATATCGTAAGAATGTAACATTGATAGCAAAGATAACTCCAACAAGGATAATTGAAGTCAATATTCCTGTTTTAATAGAGTATTTTGACAAGACAAAGGAATTCGTTAGTTTCATTAATTCTTGGGTAGAATAAAAATTGATTAAAACATAAGTTTTATAAATAACTTCTAAGGTTTAAAAGTTTATAAATAGTAATTTTCTGGGGGTATTGACAATGGCACAACAACAAGGTGGAAATCAACCGATATACATTCTATCAGATAATGTACAAAGAACTATGGGCAGAGATGCTCAGCGCAATAACATTATGGCTGCAAAAGTAGTTGCAGAAACAGTCAGAACTACACTTGGACCTAAAGGAATGGACAAGATGCTAGTTGATTCTTTAGGAGATATTGTAGTTACGAATGACGGTGTTACAATATTACAGGAAATGCAAATAGAACATCCTGCAGCAAAGATGATTGTAGAGGTTGCCAAAACCCAAGAAAATGAAGTCGGTGATGGAACAACTACAGCCGTCATTTTAGCAGGTGAATTGCTTAAGAATGCTGAAAGATTATTAGATCAAGAAATACATCCTACAGTAATATCCAAAGGCTACAGAATGGCTGAACAAAAAGCCCAGGAAATTCTAAACAAGATAGCTGAAAATGTAACTGAAAAAGATACTGACATTCTAAGAAAAATAGCCATTACCGCTATAACCGGAAAAGGTGCAGAAGGCAATAAAGAAAAGCTTGCAGAACTCTGCGTTAATGCAATAAAACAAATTCTTAGCCATGAAGATGGCAAATTAATCGTTGACATGGATACAGTAAAATTAGAAAAGAAAGTCGGCTCTGGCGTAGAAGACACTGAATTAATCCAAGGCGTTGTAATAGACAAAGAAAGAGTTCATAACAGCATGCCTAGAATGGTGAAGAATGCAAGAATCGCTTTATTGGATGTTGCTTTAGAAATAAAAGAGACAGAGACAGACGCCAAAATAGAAATAAACGATCCTTTGAAATTACAAGCGTTTTTAGATCAAGAAGAAAAAATGCTAAGAAACATGGCAGATAAAGCAATCAAATCTGGCGCAAATGTTTTGATATCACAGAAAGGAATTGATGATGTTGTGCAACATTATTTAGCAAAGGCTGGAATCTACGCAATAAGAAGAGTAAAGAAAGCAGACATGGATAATCTAGCTAAATCCACTCAAGGAACAGTAATAAGCAACATTAATGATTTAACGCAAGATGATTTAGGTAAAGCTGGCCTAGTTGAAGAAATAAAGCTTGGCGATGAAGCAATGACATTTGTAAGAGAATGCAAAAATGCAAAAGCTGTAACAATATTAGTAAGGGGTGGAACTTCGCATGTTGTAGATGAAGTTGAAAGAGCCTTGAAAGACGCTCTCGGTGATATTATTGCAGCATTGAAAGTTGGAAAAGTTGTAGCTGGTGGCGGAGCTCCAGAAATGGAAGTAAGCAAGGGGTTAAGATTATATGCAAATAAAATGTCTGGAAGGGAGCAATTAGCAATAATGGCTTTCGCAGACGCTTTCGAAATAATACCTAGAACTCTAGCTGAGAACGCCGGATTAGATCCAATAGACATGTTAACTGAATTAAAAGCTCAGCATGACAAAGGAAACAAGTGGGCCGGTCTCGATGTATTCAAGGGAAAAGTAGTTGACACCTGGAGAATGGGAGTCATAGAACCTTTGAAAATAAAAACCCAGGCTACAAAGAGCGCTACAGAAGTATCTGAATTAATACTTAGAATAGATGATGTCATTGCGGCAAACAATCTTGGAAGGAATGATAGAGTTCCTCCAGGCATGAACCCTGGAATGATGGACTAAACAAAAATTTTATATAAAGACAATAATTTATAATTATATGATTGAAGAAGATAACTTGCCATTAAGGGATATTCTAATAAAAGCATATAACCTAGTTCTAAACGGAGACTTTGACAAAGCGATGGATTATTATTATGTCATAGACAAAAAAATACGCAGTGAAGAATTAACCCAAGACCTTAATGATGCTTATTCCATATACAATGAAGTCATGATATTATACTTATCATTGAATGAAGCAGCTGTTTTATCGAAGCAAGGAAAGATGGACTTGCTAAAAGACAAGCTAGATTCTATTTATTATATGAAAAAAGAATTGCTGCCAAGAATTAATTCTGAAAAATTAATCAATTACATTGAGCATTCTTACCATTATATCTTAGGGTGGTATATGTATAGCTTCTACAAAGAAAGATTCCTGAAAGAATATGAGACAGTTTATTATTATATGAAAGCTGGATGGGTTGACAAAGCAATCAATCATTACAATACACATTTATTAAAATATTACAACAAAGTCTCGAAATACGGGGACTATAACGCGAGATCATTAATATATAATGCAATAATAAATCTCAATCGAGAAATAAAACTGACATCATTAAAAGAGCAGGCATATTCTGAAATTGCTGGCTATACATTTAACAACATAAAGCGAGAAACAGTAAAAGAAAAAGTGGTTAAGAAGCCAAGGCAAATAAAAAAAATAGATACTGTAAAATTTGACAATAAAGAATTTAAAAAACTGCATAAGCTGATTGAAGAAAATAAAATTGAAGAAGCCGCAAGTTTTTATAATAATCTGATTTAACAAAAGGTTTAAAAGATAATCTTATTCTAAATTTATATGTTTAATTTCCTAAAAGACAAGCTGAAAGGAGTCATACAAAAGATAACAAAAAAGGTTGTTGAAGAAGCTCCAGAAAAAGAAATTGAGATAGAAAAGCCTGTTTCTAAACCAACTGAAGAAAAAATCGAGGAGAAAAAACCTCAGAAAAAAGAGAAAAAAGAAACTCCTAAATCTTCTAAGCAAGACAAAAAGAAAAAACCATTTGAAGAAGCAAAAGAAGAGACAATTGAAAGAATTGAATCTGAAAAATCTCAAGAACATATAGTTGAAAGGGGGCATAAGAAAGGATTGTTTGATTTCTTCAAGAAAAAAGAAGATTCTCATAAAGTTGAAGAGATTGTTCAAGAAACCAAGATAGAAGAAGTTCATAAGCATAAAGAAGAAAAAAAAGGATTTTTTGAATCCATAAAAGAAAAAGTAACAACTAAGATAATAAGCGAAAAGAACTTTGAAGAGATTTTCTGGGAATTAGAGATGATTTTACTTGAGAATAACGTCGCTTTGGAAGTCGTTGAAAAGATAAAGGAAGACTTGAAAAAAGATTTAACGTCTAAGCCAATAAAGCGTGACAAAGTCGAGGAAGAAATCAGGAATAGCCTAAGAAAAAGCATTGAATCTTTGTTTGACTATGAGCAGATTGACTTGATGAAATTAATCAAAGGCAAAAAAGAAAAACCTTTTATCATTGTTTTCTTTGGAATCAATGGATCCGGAAAAACAACTTCTATAGCTAAAATCGCCAATCTTCTAAAAAAGAATAATATTTCTGCAGTAATTGCTGCTTCTGATACTTTCAGGGCAGCGGCAATTCAGCAACTGGAAGAGCATGGCAATAAGCTAGGAATCAGAGTAATAAAGCAAGACTATGGAAGCGATCCTGCTGCAGTCGCATTTGACGCGATAAAAAGCGCGAAAGCTAAAAACATTGATGTAGTACTAATAGACACTGCCGGTAGATTGCATTCTAATGCTAACCTAAAAGATGAAATGAAAAAGATTGTTAGAGTTGCCAAGCCAGACTTGAAGATATTTGTCGGCGAATCAATTACAGGAAACGATGCAACAGACCAGGCCAAGAGCTTCAACGAATCTATTGGAATAGACGGCATAATCCTAACGAAAGCAGATGTTGATGAAAAGGGTGGAACAATGATTTCTATAAGCTACGTGACAAACAAACCAATATTATATTTGGGAAACGGGCAAAACTACGATAGCATAGAAAAATTCAACAAAGATAAGATAATAAGCAATATAGGATTATGAAATGGCATTAATGGATAAATTCAAACAAGATGGAATTGAGAGATTAATAAAAAAGTTTGAATCTGTTGAGTTCTCCGGAAAAAATGATGATAATTATGTAAAATTGATTTTAGATCCAAATGAAACTATTTTGAATATTGAAACATGCTTATTAGAAGACAGATTTGAATGCAGAGCATTAAGAATCCCTTACTCTCAAAAATTGAGTGAAAAAGATTATATGTTTGTTAGGGAATATGCAGTAGTTTTATATTTGTGCGAAGAGCATCTGTAGAAATATTAATTATCTTTTCTAATATATATTTTTAATTATAACAAATAAACTTAAAAACTCTGTATTGTCATAAATAATTCACTTATTGATTAAACTATAGACACTTGGAGGTGTATTTTGATGGTAGAAGGTCGTTGTATGCGTTGTAAGGAACAGAGAACTATGAAGAATGAGAAAGAAGTGGTAATGAAGAATGGTATGAAAGCTATGTCTGGTTTATGCACTAAATGTGATACAAAGATGTTCAAAATAATCGGAAAGAAATAAACCTCTTTCTTTTATTTTATAATTCTATAAATATTTAGAAATCTTAACGGATTTTATTCTTTTTTATCTACAATATCTCTGTAATATGATTCATCAAAAGAGATATTTCCATTTAGGGCAAGACTTACTAATAATGCAACATCGTACAAATCTTTAGAACATCTATAATGATCCAATGCTTGTGTAAATTCTTCAAACCCATGATCATAAACTGATGGAAGCTCTTCTTTTTCTTGCTTTAAATCATTGAGCCATTCTTCCATGTTATCTTTAGAAAACCCTGACCAAATATTTCTTTCAATATTTTCATATAATAATTTAAACTCTTCAGGTATTTTTCCTTTTGTAATAATAATTTTTATCCTATTAATCTTTGAGTCTAATAAGTCTTCAGGTCTAGCTACATATACCTTAGAAGTTGAATCTGGAATCTGTAATTTTAATGCATTACTTGTTTGTCTCTCTAAAGATCTTTGATTTCTTTTATAGCCATTTTCTGTAAATTTATATGTATGAATCAGGAATTTTGGCTTGTCATCAGTCAATTTAACTTCTAGTACATGCCTTAAACTAGCTATATGTGGACCATATTTATTTAGCCTATGCGCGAGATAACCACCAATCCCATTTTTATAAGATTCAAAATTTGTTTTTTTATCAGTTGCTAAATCTAAATCAGTAGTTGGTCTAAGAAGATCATGCGAATATTTGTCAGTATAAAGTTGAGTTGCTATTCCACCTATTACTACAAATTTATTATCCGGATTTTCTTTATCATAATGATTAACTGCATCTAAAGATTCTTTTACTACAACATCATCAATTGTGAATTTGTTTATCATATTTTTACCTTTAATAATTAATTAAGGATATCTTGAGGTCTTGGTCTAATTGCTTGAATTCTATCAAGTCTAGATTCAGCGTATGCTCTTATTCCCATTAATGCTGAACTTATAGCCCCACCATATAATACTGCTAATGTACCATAATCTACCGCATTTACTATTACTGGAGAAACACCGTGTTCATCTAATTTAAGTACATATTTTTCAAGACCATAAACAGCTACTCCACCAGCAGTGGCCATAATCCCTCTTAACAAAGCTTCTCTTGTATTTGCTCTCATTTTTTCTTCCAATTTATTATATTAATAAAAAACTTTTTGATTTATAAACTTTTCTATTTGTTACTTTTATAAAGTAGTTACATTATAGAAACATTAATAAACTATTCAAAATACTTAAATACTAAAAATTTTAAATTCAATAATATGGTACTTGACAAATTAGGAGACAGCTTAAAAGCTACTCTTCGTAAAATAACCGGAAGCTTATTTGTAGATGAAAAGCTTATTGATGAACTAGTCAGGGATTTACAAAGGGCATTATTGCAATCTGATGTCAATGTACAATTAGTCTTTGATTTAAGCAAGGAAATCAAGCGCAGAGCTCTTGAAGAAAGAGAAATAAAGGGAATAAGCCAGCGCGAAAATTTAGTAAAAATTGTTTATGAAGAACTTGTTAAATTCTTAGGAAAAGAAAAGCAAGGCATCAAGATTATTGACAAGAAACCATTCAAGATCATGATGATTGGAACGTATGGACAAGGAAAAACTACATCTATAGGCAAGATATCAAAATATTATTCTAAACGCGGATATAAAATAGCTACATTGGCACTTGATGTCCACAGGCCAGCTGCAATAGATCAATTAGAGCAAATAAGCGAGCAAGTAAAAGTAAAATGTTTTAGTGATAAACAAGAAAAAAACCCAATTAAAATATACAATAAATTCAAAGATGAATACAAAGATTATGATATATTGATTGTCGATACTGCTGGCAGACATGATTTGGACAATGAATTAATTCAAGAGTTAAAGGAATTAAACAGCGAAATCAAGCCTGATGAAAAATTACTCGTCATAAGCGCAGATATTGGACAAGTCGCTTCTAAACTAGCAAAAGGATTCTATGATGCCTGCGGAATCACCGGAGTTGTAATCACCAAATTAGACGGAACAGCAAAAGCTGGTGGGGCATTAACAGCGACAGCCGTTACCAAAAGCCCTGTTAAATTTATAGGTGTCGGGGAAAAATTAGATGACTTAGAGGAATTTGATCCTGAAGGATTTGTTTCTAGATTGCTTGGCATGGGTGACATCAAGACTTTATTGGAGAAAGCCGAAGAAGCAATATCAAAGGAAGATGCAGAAGATCTTGGAAAAAGAATGCTCAAGGGAGATTTTAATTTAATCGATCTTTATAGCCAGATGGAAGCCATGTCAAAGATGGGACCATTAAGCAAGATAATGGATTTAATACCTGGAATGGGAAACATGAATATCCCCAAGGACATGATTAGTGTTCAAGAATCCAAGCTGAAAAAATGGAAATTCATCATGCAATCTATGACGCAGAAAGAACTAGAAGATCCAGAAATTATATCGAGAACAAGAATTGACAGAATTGCCAAAGGATCTGGATGCAACGCTGGAGACGTTCGAGAATTATTAAAGCAGTATAAGCAAAGCAAGAAAATGATGAAAGCCATGAAAGGAATGGAAAAAGAGCAAGACATGAACAAACTTATGAAAAAGTTTGGAAATAAAATGCCTAAAGGAATAAAATATTAATGATAAAGGCTATAATTTTCGACTATGGTGGTGTGATTACACTTGGAAAATTTGAAGATATATATGACAAACTAGCGGAATACCTAAAAATCAATCCTGAAGATTTCATAAAAATAAGAGATAAATATCTTCGTAGAATGTTTATAGGAAAAATCAGCACCGAAAGATTCTGTGAAATTGTGAAAAAAGAATTCAATCTTGATTGCGACGTTCTTGAATATTATAAAAAAGCATATCTAGAAGTGATAAGCAAAAATATTAATCAAGATATGTTAAAATTAATAAAAAAATTAAAGAATAATTACAAATTGATTTTATTGTCAAACATACTTAAATTACACGCTGATATGAATGAGAAAGAAGGAATATTTTCTGATTTTGATGAATTGATATTTTCATATAACGTTGGATTTGTTAAGCCAGATCAAAGGATATATAATTTGGCATTGAAGAGAATAAACTTGCGCCCGGAAGAATGCATTTTTATAGATGATTATAAAGACAACATAAAAATCGCGTATGAACTTGGAATAAGGACCATATTGTACAAGAACGAAGAAGATCTAATAAAAAATCTAAATGGCCTTGGAGTAAAATGCTAGATTCCATAACTATAAGAAAATACAAACCAGAAGACAGAGAACATATAAGAAAAATATGCTGCGATAATGGATTTTTTGGAAACCCAATAGAAAATGTATTTGAAGACAGGGAGCTATTTGCGGATTTCTATACATCATATTACATTAACAAAGAGCCAGGCCATATATTTATAGCAATTGATAAGAATAAGGTGATAGGCTATCTGATATCATCAACTAACAAAAACCATTTTATATCTTCATTACCAATATACATAACTTCAATATCCAAAATGCTATTTAGGTTTATCGCAAGAAAATATAAACAGAAAGAGTCCTATGAATATGTTAAATTAGCCCTAAAATCAGTGTTTACCTCTTTCAAGAATCCGAGAAATTCTGCACATTTGCACTTCAATGTAGACAAGAATTACAGGCATCATGGGATTGGAATCAGATTATTGATAGAGTTTGAAGATATGTTATTAAAAGAAAAAATCAAAACTTATTATGGGCAATTCTATGATAAGCTAAATGACGATTCTAGATCAAAGATTCAAAAAATATTTGGATTTATAGATTATGATATAAAAGAGACTAAAATATTCAGCAACAAGATAAAAGAAACAATTTACATAAAAACAATTAAGAAAGACTTGTCAATTAACAACACTATTGCGTCAGTGGTAGAAAGTAAAGGTTTAAAAATAGCCAATGTGGATTTCTGAAAATGGACTATGACATAGAACTGGATAGAGTGGCCAAGATAATAAACAAGGAAAGGGCGAAGATAGTCTGCATTCAGCTACCAGATGGATTAAAGCCCAAGGCTATGGAAATCACTGATTACTTAGAATCAAAGACTAAATCTAAAATTGTGATATGGTTAAATTCTAATTGGGGAAGCTGTGATGTTCCACTAGGACTAGAGACTGTCGGAGTAGATCTATTAATTAACTTTGGACATAATAGCTTTGGATTTAAAGATAAAATAGCCAAGAAAGGATTTAAAGAGATATAAAAACTAATTTTTTTATTTGTTGCCATTGTGCGGTGTTTCGCAAGATTTATAAATAACATATATACTGCAAAATATATATCATATAGGGGGTTACAGATATGAAGAATTTATTATTGGTATTCAGTATGTTATTATTGATACTCCCAGGTGCTTTAGGAACAAGCATAGACACTTGCTTGCTTAAAGGCCAAGACAGCATTAAATATTATATGGAGTTCAATCAAGGTTTTTCTTTTAGCGATTTGATAAAAAACTCTGAAAAATTTTGCAATAACCTCGATAACATAAATAATGTTTATACTGAATGGCATCCCAATCAAGATCACATAGAAGCAATAAATAATCACAATGACAATAATCCAGATGATGCTTGGAACCTGGAAGAATCACAAAATTTCTTTGGTAATTATGAAGTTCCGGAATTTAGCACATCAGCTGCTTTGATTGCGTTGATTGGATCCGTAGCAGTATTTAATTTCATAAGGAAGAAAGATAAATGAAAAAAATATTTTTGGTATTAATGTTTATTTTGATATTTTCTTTTAGCGCAAACGCTAGTTGCTGCCAATTCAAAGATCCTAAGAACACTTATTTTGAATTAGGAAGCTGGGATAAAGCAACTTATTTTTGCAGCAAGATGGATGGTGTAACAGGATATAATTCCGTTTATAGCTCAGAATCTTGCAGCAGCTTAGATATTCCAGCAGGATACTGTGATGGCTGGACTGAATGCAATACAAATATCCCGACACCAAGCATTGGGTCTAGCTCTTATAGCAGCATAACATGCACAGAATCCTGGAAATGCAACGAGTATGGCTCTTGCGCAAATAACATGAAATATAGATACTGTTATGATGTTAATAATTGCGGGACAGCATTGAAAAAGCCTACTGAAAAAGAAACATGCTTTTCTCAAAATATTAATTCTACAGTTAATGAAACAAATCCGCAAACATCACAAAATGAAAATTCTCAAGAAAATACAGGCAATAATTATTTAAATCAAATAACTGGTGCTGCAATAGGTACCAATATGATGAATTCTGATTTGATCAATGCGATAATTGCTTTATTCTCAATAAGCTTATTGATAATCTTTTTGAAATTAAGCGCTGGTGCAATCCTAAATTTTAAGTAGAGGCAACGCCTCCTTCTTATTA
>CAYHJT010000018.1:0-12402 GCA_964356985.1 Candidatus Woesearchaeota archaeon | reverse complement strand
CCATCCATAGGTCATCAAGAACTCCATAGCGGCTTGACCTTTCTTATTTACCATATATTATAATTAATCTATCTCTTATATATATTTATCTTATGATTATAAAATATAATTAAAAATAAAAGAAAAAAAGAGTAATTGCCTACTCTGCTTTTGTAGTTATTGTTCCTGATGCAAATCTTACACCTAGATTAGAACCTGCATCTATATATGCTATATTTATAGTACCTTTAACTTTTTGTCCTGCTGGAGGCATTGCCGAAGGACATAAAAAAGTTGCGGTCGCTGATGCACCATCAGTCATATTATTTGTAGTATTAACTGCTGATCCAATATTTAATGTTGACAAAGCACAATTTATATTAGTCGGTGAAGTAAGATTTATATTAGTCTGTGCAAAAAATGCAGGAGACAATGTAAGATCGGTACCTCTACCATTTTGTAAAACTAAAGTAATAGCTACAGTATTAGCTGCTGCTCCACCCGTTACCTTAAATTCATTACAACCAATTTGATTACTTATTGTACATGAACTTGGTAAGTATCTACCAGGGTTTAAAACTCCAAAATATGCTAGTGCTCCAATAGCGATTAAAACTACTAATATAGCCCATCCATAGGTCATCAAGAACTCCATAGCGGCTTGACCTTTCTTATTTACCATTATATCACCTCTCCTTTTTTAGATATTGTTAATATTAATTTTATTAAATAAAATCCTAAGTGTATTTAAATATTTTTAAACTACTCTGAAGTAGATAAGAAATATTATAAATTTATATTATAAAAATTTAACATGAAGGGACAAGCGGCAGTAGAGTATGCTATGATTCTAGGATTAATTCTAGTAGCGTTAATACCAATCTTTTATATTTCATTGCAAAATACGAATAATAGTGTAAAAAATACGCAAGCTTCAGATTTAGTAAATCAAATCGCTAGTGCAGCCAACACAGTTTATGCTCTCGGTCCGGGCTCAACTAAATACATTACTATAAACATGCCTCAAGGGGTAAGTTTAGCAACAGTAACTCAAAATGAAGTTAGGTTGCGAATAAGTATTAATGGCAGAACTTCAGATGTTACAGCTCTTGCAAAGGCGAATTTTTCAACTGCAAATTTACCAACTCAGCCGGGACAATATGGAATCAAGTTAATTAATGATGGTATTAATCGTCGAGTTGTAATCGGTGACATCAATGATACTTTCCCACCAGTTATATCAAATTTAAAGCCAATAAACAATTCATTGCTAACATATACACCAATAGAACTAAGTGTCATAACAAATGAATATGCAACATGTAAATATATAACTGGGTTAAGTGGACTAGAAAATACATCTTATAGTGGAAATGATCTTACAACAATTCCAACAACTATCCACCAAATAAGTTTATCTCTAGGAAATGGAACTTGGAGTTATTCTATAAATTGTAAAGATGTAGCTGGAAACATACCACTAAATCCTGTTAGAACAAACTTTACAATCAATACAAGTAGTGATAATACTGCTCCAGCAATATATTTAATATCTCCATTAAATAATACTCAAGTATCAAATAGTTCAGCAGTTTTTTCTTATAATGTAACTGATCCTGATGATGGTATCTCGAGTTGTATGTTATATATTAATAGTACTCTTGATGATGGAGGAATTTCTTTCAATACTATAAATGATATTAGCATTGTAAAAGGGGTAATCAATCAATTTCAGTCGAATTTGGATAAAGGAAATCATACATGGTACATAAAATGTGTGGATAAAAGTGTACAGTATAACACAAATTATTCTGAAGTTAGATGGGTAAGAGTAAATCAATCAATAGCTTGGAATGGAACGATTCTAAGTTGCGCTCAATATTGTCTTTCTATATCTAATTCATCAAACAATTTTGTTACGGGAGCGTGTGATAATACTAATGGTTGTACGCATATACCTCTTAGTACTCCAGATCCCTATATAAATAGCACTTGTTTAGATGGAATAGGTTCATGCTTATACTGCTCCTGGAGTCCTATGAAACAATGTTGTTGTCAACGTCCATAATAAAAAATGAATAAAAAATCTCAAGTCACTACAGAATTCATATTGGCAATTGCATTGGTATTCACTATTTTTCTAGTTTTTATGCTATTGATGTTTGAGCAAAACAACAAAATAAAAGATATCCAAGATGAAATAAAGATAAAGCAAGAATGTACAAGGATAAGTAATTTAATATCAAGCGTTTACAACTTAAAATCCGGAACTTCAATAAACACAAAATCGAATTATGTTATCAGCGTGTTTAATAGTAGTTTCATAGAAATAAAGCCATTATCTAATTATTCATCAAATCAAAGTAAAATAGCAATATTAGTTTCAGAAGCGGCAGAATCTACTCAAGTTTTTTATGATGATGCTGAAGCGAAATTTCATCCAGACTGGTATAAAGTATGTTTCAGCGATAATAATGGTGCAGGATGTCAATCATCTGGAACTAATGTAAATTATAATTTAATACCAAAAAATTTATCTGATTTAATTCAAGTATTGAATGATAATCCTAATCAATATACAACAGTTTATTTAGAAGATGCCCATTTGCATCCAAGTTCTATGTACAATGGAAAATCTTATGTGCAGATAATAAATGAATGGGTGGCTTCAGGGCATTCAATAATAGCTTCTGAACATTTCTATTGCAGAGACGGCAGTGCAGGTAGCTCAACTACAATGGGTTGCGGTAGTGGCGATCAACCAAATTCAGATGGTGATAAATGGAGATTTTTTGATAATAATTTAACTCAATTAAATTCAAATTCACGGATTTCAGTAATCAACTCCATTGCACCATATTATTTAGATTACGGAAAATTATTTACAATGGAAGAAAATTCAAATGTTGAAATTTTGTATAACATAAGTAATTTCCAAAGGAATCAAGCAGAATCATTAACTCTTAACGGAGGTTATGCTTCAAGCAATTCATGTAACTGTGGATCTCCTTCGGGAAGTAATTGCATAAAAAGCAATGCTGCTACAACGGTTCAATCTAATGCTACATACACATTTAATAGATCAAGCGGAGTTTATTCATTGATTATAAATTATTGTGGAACAAATACTGGAAATGACACTTGGAATGTTTATTTGAATGATAATAAAATATCTTCATGGAATTCTTATTACAAAGTTCCATGGCAAAACAAGACTATAAAGGACATTAGCATAAACACTAATGATGTAATCAAGATAGGTTGCAAGCGTGGAACAACCAGAAGTAATTGTACTATGGATTATTTAGTTACAGCAAATTACCAAGATAAAAATGAGAATGTTGTAGCATCATACAATTCAAATAACAAGCCAGCATTAATTTTCTGGAGATATGGTTCTGGATATGTGCATTATCTGGCAGACTTGCAAGAAGTTTCTGGATTACAATCAGAATATAGTGATTTCTTAGCTAACTTAGTTGAAAATGCAAACATACTTTTATTTACTTCAACCAACAAACATACTCAAACATGTTCATTTTTTGGAGAAAGCCCAAACTATGAAATAACGAGAAATTTTACAATATCTAATGTTAACGGAACAATAATCATAGCACAAAACATATGATAAAAATAAAAAAAGCCCAATTAAGCATAGAATTTATATTAGCTCTAGGTTTAATTGTATTTATTTTCTTTTTATTTTTTGGTTTGATTTTGAATAAAAATGATGACATAAGAAAGCTTCAGGATTCTGTAGATCTTAAGAAAGAATGCCTAAGATTAAGCAATGCCATCACTAGTGTCTATAAGGCCGGTTCTGGAACCCAGTATAATACTAAAACCAAATATGTAATTCATATTAAAAATGACAGCATATTGGAGATATATGGCTCAGGCAATGTTTCTATAGAGGAAAACAATAAAATTGCAATTGTGGCTTCAGAATCAGGAGTTTCTACGCAAACATTTTACAATGTCGCGCAATCAATGGATCCAAGGCCAACTTATTATAAATCTTGCACAGATGATTGGAGTCCTGCAGGAGGTTATGTTGATAGGTTTGTTAATGATTGTAATCCTAACTTAGCATCGGTGGGAATTAATGATCCTTTAAATTGGGAATTGGTTCCATTAAATGTTACTGATTTAATAGCAAATATAGATTATTATCACACAATTTATTTAGAAGATGCTCATTCGCATCCAACAGAAATAATATTCAATAATCAAGAGTATTATCAAATATTGAAAAATTGGGTGTCTAAAGGGAATGTATTAATAATTTCAGAACATTTCTACTGTAGCGTTTACGGAAATGGCCAGGCAATTAATTGGAGTGTTCCTGGATATTCTAATACTGATGTGCATTATTCACTGACTCCTTCAGATCATTGGGTATGCAATCCTAGTGAGATAATAGATAGTGATACAGCTACTGGTGGGAAGTTCTATAGAGAATTCTTCGGTAGAGTTCTTTACCAAGGATATGGCAACGGGGGTACCAATGGATATGAAGTCTCTCCATATACTATAATAGTTAATAATACTTATCCATATAGCTTTGATATAGGATCTATATGGTATTTAAATGAGGATAATTATATAGGAAACTTAACGGGTGATGAATTCATAATAGGAAATGCAACTTTTGCATCTAATAATCCATCTAGGCCTCCAGGAAGTAGGTCAACTATGTTGATAATGCCTTTTGGAAGTGGATTTGTTCATTATTTGCCTGATTTTGAGGTAACCCCGAGTCAACAAACGGATTTTAGTAATAAGATTATAAAAGTGATTCAAGAGTCATATAATTCATTTGTAAAATCTGGTAAGAGGGGCGATGAGATTTGTACTTTCATGGGAGTATCTAGATCTTCAGTGTTTACAGGAAATATAACAATAAGGAATGATAATAGTACAATCTATATAAAAATAAATAATGTCACTAATTAACAAAAAAGCTCAAGTTGTTGCAATGGATTTAACATTAGCAGTAGCTGTTTTTGCAGTTATTTCTGTATTGATGATAACCTTATGGAGCATTTATCAAAACAGGCTACAAGATAACATTAATAATGGACAAATATTAAATGTAGCATTTACTTTTTCGGATTATTTAATAAGCAATCCTGGAAAGCCCACTAACTGGAATTCTTCAAATGTTATAGGAATAGGGTTAGCTAGTCAAGATAGATTCATATCTGAATCAAAATTAAATAATTTATCTAACATAAGCTACAATAAAACAAAAAGCTTATTTCAAATCAACATGTATAATTATGATTATTATTTATTGTTAAGCAATTATAATTTAACAAATCCTACAATTTATTATGCATATGGCTTGCCTGCCCCAAATAATGCGAAAAAAGTAATAAAATTAAGGAGGTATGTAATATACAATAATGATACTGCGACATTTGAAGTTACCCTCTGGAAGAATTAAAAAAAAGGGTATTGTATTCACCTTAGATGTTTTCATAGGTTTATTCATTGCTTTAATTATCATAACGGTTGGATTATATTATTTAATACAGTCAAGTAATGAAAGATTAGCTCAACTCCAGTTGATAAGAACTTCCAGCGATATTATGGCTATATTAGATTACAAAGGATTATTGTCAAGTGAAAACTCTACATTAATGGAATATGACATGAATTATATGTTACCTAATAATATGGGTATGCAGATCACTATTCAAACTCAAACATTCGCTACGGGTACATCAGATGTTCCTCCAGAAAAAGGGTTAATTGTAGCCGGTCAAAGAGTAGTTTACATAAACGGCGTATATGGAAAAGCAACTTATCTAGCGTGGTTCAAATGATAAATAAAAAAGCGCAATTTTTCATAATCTTGCTTCCTTTAATAGCTTTCGTACTATTTACTCTATCTTTAATAATGTACCAATATAGCGTAAGTTTTGAAGATCGTTTATCTGAATTTGCGGCATTTGACAAGATGAGCAACTTAGATTTATCAACTCAAAATGCTATAAAGAAAATTTTTAATGATAAATCAAGTATAATAATAACGCCTCAAGGTTCAAATATTTTAATTAATGAGCAATTGCCATTTTCTCATGCTACTCTAAATAATTCTCTTGACAGCTTTAAAAATTATTTGGAATCAAATTTTGATTTTATCATTTTAAACACTACTGAAGTTAAAACAAGCTTACCATTATATATAAAATCTCATGATATTCTTTATTACCATCCTACTGTAAATAGCAGTATTAATAACATCACTATAAGTACCCCTTCAATAAATATGATTAAAGGTTATGATATAGCTATGTATATTGGCTCAACATTCAATAGTGTTTCATGTACAATAACTGGTAGCGGTACAAAAAGATTTACTGTATCAATATATTCAACAACTAACTCTAGTTCATATCAATGCCAAAGTATAAGTTCTGGTCTTAGTGGGAATAGTGTAATTATAAACCTAGCAGGGATAGACACAGGTAAAAGTATTATTATTAACGTAGGAAACAATGGAAATCTTGAAACGATTGTTCCGGCTACTTTTATTACAAATCTAACAACTACATTATATTTGGAAGATAACTACTATAAACCAGAAATAGTTTTACCTCAAGGCATTATTAACATAAATTATCCAAGCTTTGGGCTATCTAAGAAGGGAGATTCAAAAATAATTTAGTTACCATTAAGTCATTAATACAATATTTTATTAAAATAAACAAGTAAAATTTAAAAAAGAGGGAGGGTTATTCATACTCAAATTATGAAAAAGGGGAAAAGTTCTAAAAAAGATAGAAAAAAATCGCCTCAAAAGAAGTCTAAGTATAAATTAATGTTTAATTTTGGTAACAAAGTTTCTAAAACTCCTGAAGATACTAACTCAATTAATTCTATGAATAATAAGTCTGAAGAAATAACCAAGCCAAAATCTAATTTGTTAGATGTTTCTCAAAAAAATCCTTCTTTAACTACCATAAAAACTGATATGAATGACGGAAAAAAGTTTGATGTTATTGCTACAGATGTTAACAAAGATTCTATTGCTAAAAAATTAGTAGATAAAACTAATCAAGATATGTTATTAAATTCTTTGAATAATTCAAATAATATAGAGACAGAAATAGTGATAAAAAAACGTTTTGACATAGTAAAAATTTTATCGGAGATATTCTTTTGGGGGGGCTTGATTCTTGTAGTAGCTGGTTTAATAATGAGTCTTGAAAATCCATTAATACCGACAGCAGGTCTTGTTGCAATGGTAATATCTATAATTCTATACGCGCTATCATTAAGAAAGCATGTTGCGAAAAATCCAATAAAGGATGAAAAAAAAACTGAAGCGAAAAAAGAAGCTGAAAATAAATTAGATATTAATTCTGAATTAAACAAGGCAATAGCTGATCGAAAATCCAGACAAGAAAGTCCAATAGGTAAAGAAATAAAAATTAAGTCAAAATTAACTGATGAACAAAGAGCAGAAAAAGAATTAAATAAGAATTATCTTAAAAAAATAATAACAATAATAATAATTTTGTTTATTTTTGTGGCAATATTGCTTGTTCTTAATAGATATGATTCATTGTTTAAAATCCAAGGCGCGGCAGTAATTGCTATTTTTATTGCAGTAATAATAATATGGATCCTTCAAGGCAAGAAAAAAACTCACATTCAGCATCAAACTGGAATAATGTCCAAGCCGTCTATAGAAATAGAAACTAAGATAAAAAATCTGAAAGATAGCGAAACTGAAATAGATTTGTTCTATGAATTCATAAAGGAAAATAAAAGCGTTTTAGTTACAACTATTGCTCATGAATTTGGAATAACTGTGGATAAAGTTGAAGAATGGGCAAAAATTCTCGAGACTCACAACCTAATAATAATATATTACCCAGCATTTGGATCGCCATCGCTAAAAATACTGGAGAAAAAGAAAGAATAAAATGGTAACAAAAATAATCGACAAATATCCATTGCAGGCTGATAATGTAAAGATTGAAGTAATTATTCAAGGTGGAGAGGGATCTACAAAAGAATATCTATTGAATCTTCCCGTTTTAAAGCCTTCAACATTGGCATTGCTTGATGAAATAAAAAATGAATTGATTGTTGAAGTTCAAGTTACAGGAAAAGAGATTTTAGATCCAAAAGTAATTGATCAATTAAAAGAAAGATTCGGTAAAATAGCTTCAGTAATTATAGATAAAAAGATTCCGATAATTAAGCAGGAAACAAAAGATATTATATCTAATAAATTAGTGCGTGACATGCTTGGTCTTGGGGAAATAGAATTCTTGTTGAATGACGTCTGGATAGAAGAAATTGTCATTAATAGCGCCAGTGAACCGATGAGAATTTACCATAAAAAATATGGTTGGCTCATGACTAATATTATTCCGGAAAGTGAATCGCAGATATTGAATTATTCTAATATCATTGCAAGAAGAATAGGTCGTCAAATTACTACATTAAATCCATTATTAGATGCTCATCTAGTAACTGGCGATAGAGCTAACGCAGTATTATATCCAATATCATCTAAAGGTCACACAGTAACAATAAGAAAGTTCGCGCGTGATCCTTGGACTGTTACAGATTTCATAAAAAATCAAACTTGCTCAAGCGAAGTAATGGCACTTATCTGGCTAGGTATGCAATATGAAATGAATATTCTTGTAAGCGGAGGTACCGCTTCAGGTAAAACATCTCTACTTAATGTAATCCTTCCATTTATACAGCCAAACCAGAGAATTATTTCGATAGAAGATACTCGTGAATTAGAATTGCCAATATATCTTTATTGGGCTCCACTAGTAACTAGATTACCTAATCCAGAAGGCAAGGGAGAAATTAGTATGCTTGACCTTCTAGTAAACTCTTTAAGAATGAGACCAGATCGTATCATACTTGGAGAAATAAGAAGAAAAGAAGATGCAGAAGTATTGTTTGAATCGATGCATACCGGTCACTCAGTATATGGAACCGTTCACGCAAATACTGTCGCGGAAACAATTCAAAGGTTGGTAAATCCTCCTATCGAAGTTGCCGAGAATCAATTGCAAGCAGTTCATCTTAATGTAGTAATGTTCAGAGATAGAAGAAAAGGTATAAGGAGAGTATTCCAAGTAGGAGAATTCCTTGCTTCAGAAGAAGACGGAAAAGTAAAAATTCATGCAAACATTCTATACAGATGGAAACCGGGTGTAGATAAAATTGTTCAACATGGGACTAGCACTAAATTTTATGAAGAATTAAACAGGCATACTGGGTTGAGTGATTCAGAAATTCAATCAGACCTAAAAGATAAGCAAAAGATTCTTGACTGGATGGTAAAATATAATCTACGTCAAATAAATGATGTAGGTAAAATATTAAAAGAATATTACAATGATCCTGAAATAGTTCTTAAAATCGTGAATAAGAACGGAGACCCTAAAGAGTTGTTAAAATGATTAAAATACCTTATTCGCCAGTACCAGGTCCAGTATTGATGCGTTGGGCTAAAAATATAGAAGGTTTATCAGAAAGGCTAAAAAAACTTTTTCCTAAATTAGAATTAAACTTAAAATATAGTGAGCTAGGTGTTGGTGCTCGTGATTATATTAGTATGTGCTTGATAGCAACATCTATGATTTTTTTATTTTTATTTGTTTTTGGTTTTCTGGTGATCTCTCAGCTTAACCAAGAAGGCAATGTTCCTCTAGCTACATTTGTAGTATCTTTAATGTTAACTTTATTTATTTTTATTCAACAAATAATGTATCCTGGTCTTTTAGTTCAGAAAAGAGTTCGTAGCATCGAGCAAAATCTAATGCCGGCGTTGCAAAATGTATTGATTCAAATTAATTCTGGAGTTCCATTATATGATACATTGGTAAATATAAGCATGGGTGGTTACGGCGAGATATCAAAAGAATTCAAGATTGCTGTAAAAAAGATTGCTTCTGGTGAAGATGAAGTTACTGCAATAGAATATTTAGCTACAAGAAACGCAAGTGCTTATTTTCGTAGGACAGTATGGCAGATGGTAAATGGTATGAAAGCAGGTAGTGATATCAGCAAAGTAATAAAAAATGTTGTTGATAATCTTGCAGAGCAACAACTGATTGATATTCAAAAATACGGTTCACAGCTAAGCCCATTAGCTATGTTTTACATGATGATCGCAGTTATAATGCCATCATTAGGTATAACATTGATTATTGTTATAAGTAGCTTTATATCTCTTGGAGAAGCAACTCTTAAACTCATATTCTATGGATTAGGTGCATTTGTATTATTTACTCAAATAATGTTTCTAGGTGTAATAAACTCAAGGAGACCAAATTTAATGCTATAAAATGTATAAAATATTCACCAAAATATTACCAAAGAAATTAAAGCAAAATTATATTGAGCTATTAAAATACAATAAGGTAAAATCTGATCCTGAATCATTTATAGGATTTTTAATTTTCTTTGGTGTAGGTATTAGTATAGGATTGGCATTTTATCCTGCAGTCAGATTTCATATAAATTATTTTGCTGTAGTAATTGGAATTTTTGCATTTCTACAAGTCATGATTTATACGATATTTAATCTGCAAGCAGATAAAAAATCTACATTCATTGAGAATATATTGCCAGATTTCTTGCAATTAATGAGCAGTAATTTAAGAGCGGGTATGACTACAGATAGAGCACTATTGTTAAGTGCAAGAGAAGAATTTGGTCCTTTCCAAGAAGAAATAAATCGTCTTGGTAAAGAAATCAGCACAGGTAAAGAAATAGAAATTGCTTTAATGGATTTAAGCAAGAGAGTAAAAAGCGATAAATTGGAAAAAACATTCTTATTAATTGTCAATGGAATAAAAAGCGGGGGTGAACTCGCGGAATTGATTGATCAAACTGCTAGCAATCTTAGATCACAAAAATTAGTGGAAGAAAGAGTTAGAACAAATGTGCTTATGTATGTAATATTTATTTTCATTGCAGTTTCTATAGGGGCTCCAATGTTGTTTGGGTTAAGTACATACCTCGTCGAGGTATTGACGAAAAATATGGCTCAAATAGATATACCCTCTGAACTAGCTTCCAGTCAAGCATTGCCCATATCTATAGGAAAAGTGTCTATATCGATGAATTTTATCATGACTTACGCTATAGCTAGCATAATTGTAAGTGGAATTATGGGTAGCTTAATCGTAGGCCAAATATCTAAGGGAAAAGCAAAATATGGTGTAAAGTTTATTCCTCTTATACTTGGTTTAAGTTTAATTATATTTTTCACGATAAGAGCCATAATAGCAAATGTTCTTGGGGGTGTTTTCGGATTAACTTGATCCGAAAAAAGAAATCGAAAGATTTATAAGTATTTAGTTTGCATTTCATAATAAATGGTTCTAAAATCAAAAATGATAGCATATGTAATTCCGTCTCAAAATGTTCAAAATCTTGGCCCTAAATATTCTTTAATAAATTTTAATAATACTACTCAAAATAACATTAAATTAAAGAACGGGCCGGTAGCTCAGCTTGGTAGAGCACTTGTAAAGCTCTAAATAAGCTTTAGTGAAACTTTTACTTACCAAGAAGACATCAAGTGGTCGCGGGTTCAAATCCCGTCCGGCTCACTCAAACAAAAAATGGCAGAAGAAAACATAATACAGAAACACGGCTTCATTCCAAAGCATGTGAAGCTCGAGGAAAAGGAAAAAGAAGAAGTGTTAAAGTATTACAATATATCAATAAATCAGCTGCCTTCTATATTCAACACTGATCCTGCAATAAAGGAATTAAATCTTCAGTCAGGTGGTGTCATCAAGATCACAAGAAACAGTCAAACTTCTACAGAAGCAATATTTTACAGGGTAGTTATAAATGGTTAAGGGTTATAAGACAATAATAAACAAATATTTCGATGAATTCTCTTTTGTAGAGTCTAACATAAATTCTTTTAACAATTTTATCGAACGCGAGATGCAGCGCATTGTCAATGAAGCTTCTGCCATTTTACCAACATTCATACCTAATCATGTTGAAAATTACAAAATTAAATTAGACAAGATCTGGTGTGAAAAACCTCAAATAACGGAAGCAGATGGTTCTAAAAGAAATATATATCCAATAGAAGCTCGTTTAAGGAAGTTAACTTATGCCAGCCCGGTCTATCTAGAAGTTTCAGCTTACATTGACGGAGTTCAAAGAGAATCTTTCATAACAGAAATAGGTAAAATACCTATAATGTTAAAATCAAAATACTGCAACATTAATGGATTAAAACGCGAGGACTTGATTGCTCATGGCGAAGATCCAGATGATTTAGGTGGTTATTTCATTCTTAATGGTAATGAGCGTGTATTAATCACAGTAGAAGATTTGGCGCCAAACAAGCTTTTCATAAACAAAAGTTCTGGTCCAAGCAAATACGTTGGAAAGATATTCTCT
>CAYHJT010000017.1:0-12433 GCA_964356985.1 Candidatus Woesearchaeota archaeon | reverse complement strand
AGTCTTTTACTTAGATATTGACCTAATTCTTTTATGTCATCCTTTGAAAATAATGGATATTTATCAATAAGACTTTTAAAGTTTGGAGAATATAAAATGTCATTAGTATTTTTTGAATAATTATGACAATAAACGCATGAACTTAGATTAGTATTTTGAGTTTCTTCAAAAATTGACACAAAATCATTTAACCAAAAATGATATCCCTGAACTTGCAAACATGGATGTTCAGTTTCTATTTTATTTCTTCCATAATTAACAATTACATTACCTTCATTTTCGCTTTCTACAACATTTTCATTTGACCATTGTTTTAATTCTATAACTAACACATTTTCTTTCATAGATTGATCTTTACCAAAAAGCAATACGTCGATTCTACTTGAAGAATAAGGAATTTGATATTCCACTACAATATAATCATCTTTTAAATTAGAATAATCAAATGCATTTTTAACAAAATTTAATGAATTACTCCAAGAATGAATTTCTGAACTATTTGTTCTTCTACCAAAAGAACTCTCAAAATTTTTTGTTAATATATCAGCTATTTTATTTTCTATAACATCATTCTTGAATTGCTCTATAGTATTTTCATATAATCTCATTTCAAAACTCTGTATATTTTTTATTAGATCCTTTTGATTTTTCAACAGGATATTTTAATTCATTTTTCTTCATTTTTTCTTCGAAAGCATTACTAATATCTATGTTGTATCTTTGAGATAATCTTAGTAAGAAATATAATACATCAGCCATTTCTTCACTAATAGAAATTCTAAACTCTTTATTATTCATCATTTCTTCTATTTCTTTATCAGATTTGAATCTTAATGGTTCTAGAACTTCAGATGCTTCACAACTCAAAGCAATAGCTAAATTTTTGGCGCTATGAAATTGATCCCAATCTCTTTTATCACAATAATCTTTTATTATTCTTTTAATTTCAGATATTTTAGTGTTATCATCTGCCAATTTCATGTATTATTCAGAATTAATTAACTATTTAAAATTAACTTCTAAAAGATATATTTAATAGTTTATTTAATTTTATTACTAAAATGAATATAATAGAAAAATTAAAGAAATTTTTTATAGAAGAAATTGAAATTAAAGATAAATCCACAAATGATTTTATTCTAAAGATTCCCGATAAACCAGAATTAAATGAAATTCAAAAAATAAATGAAATAAATATATATTCCTACTCAAAAATAAATACTTTTAAGGAATGTCCTTATAAGTATAAACTTAAGTATATTGATCATGAAAATCCAGAAATTATAGATACTATTGAAACTTTTCTTGGAAGAATTGTTCATCAATGTTTACAAGAGTTATATCAAAGAATTAATTCAAAACAAAAATATTCTAAAGAAGAACTAATTAATTTATATATAGAATTATGGGATAAAGGATATTCTGAAGGCATAAGAATAGTAAAGAAATATCAAGGATTAGATAAAGATTATTATAAACAAATGGGTAAACAATATTTATCTGATTATTATGAAACATACAAACCTTTTAAGGAGTTAAATATCATTGCATTAGAAACTGAAGATAAGATAATTTTACCAGATGGAAATCATTGGCATGTTAGGATTGATAAATTAGGTCATGATAACAAAGGAACTTATTACATTTGTGACTACAAAACCACTAAATGGATGAAAAGTCAAGAAGAAGCTGATGAAGATATACAACTTGCAATGTACAGTATATGGGTTAAGAATAATTTCAAGAGTGTTAAAAAAATAAAACTTCTTTGGCATATGCTTGCCTTTAACCGAATTATAGTTTCTGAAAGAACAGATGAAGAACTTAGAAAGTTAGAAGAAGAAATTATTACCACTATCAAAAATATAGAAAATACAATTAATTTTCCAACAAAAGAATCTGCATTATGTCCTTATTGTGAATTTACCAGTAAATGTCCAATCTTTGTTGATCGTTGGAATAATAAATATAATTAGTAGTTCGCCTTCCGTCGCCCAAGGAAGCTAGACAAGAAACGTAGTGTCTTGTCCAGAAGAACGAAGTTCTTCATCATTAATTGATATTAAAATATTTAAGAACTTACTTGGCATGTTAAACCACTTTCTTGTATTTGTGGAGTGTTTATTCTTTCAGCGTTTAATGTAAACTCTTTAGTTTTATTTCTGATAATTGATATAAAAGAAAATATTACAAAAATAGAATCTTTTTCAACTTTTGCATCAAATTTTCCTTGTTTTATATATTTAAGAACAATCTTATCTACATTTAATTTTTGAGATGCATCTAATAGTTCTAGACCTACTACATGTTTATGTTCATCTAAGTCTACTATAAAACCTTTTAAGTCTACAGAATCAGAATATTTATGATCTCCTTTTGATATAAATTTGTCTACATAAAGATATAGTGAATCATCTTTAAAATTATAATCCATTTTTCCTTTAGCTTCTAAATAGTTCATTTTCTTATCTTTTCAATATAGCAAGTTAGCATTTTTAAACCTTTTGAAAGTTTAATGACATATATAACTAAACATTAAATCTTATCTATTTGATATGTAAGCTTATATTTATCTTTTTCAATTTCTTCAATATTTGGTGTGTGATTTTCTAAATAATATTTTACTTTGTCAATGGTTATATTTCTTACTTTACTTCTTATTTCAAAATGAGGATTAATTTCCAGATTATTTATTCTTTCCTTAATTTCTTTTACTGATAATGGCATAATTTAGGTCTTGAGTTTATTTATTTAAATCTTTTTAAAGATATATACTCGTCGTCTCGCGTAAGGAAGCTAGACAAGAAACGTAGTGTCTTGTCCAGAAGAACGAAGTTCTTCCTCATTATCATTAACGTAATAATAACATAATTATACTTTCTCACCATAATCACTAATACTCTTATTAACAAAATAAGAATCAATCCTTTTAATAACATCAACACTACTACAACAATTACAATACTTACTAAACTTCTCTATATACCTAGAATCAGAAAAAACAATAACGTAATCATCAAAGTTCTTAACCAGATAATTAACCCTAGCAACAAGAAAAGACTTAGTTATGTTACCCTTGGATTCAACAACAACGCCAATAGTCTTATTGTTAGAAGAAATAAAGACAATGTCAACATTACCAGAATAGCAATACACCTTGGAAGCAAGGCTTCTAATATACGCAGAAATGCTATAAACCAAGTAGAAATGCACAGAAGTCTCGGAAGGGTTAGGCTTAAGCAAGAATTCAGAATATTCATTACTTCCTAGAACTAAACAGTTACTAATCACATAATCATGGTCAAGAAGAAATTCAATTTCGTCTTTAGTTAAGGAATTTTTAGGGTAAAACCTCTTAGAAACATCAATATTAACTTTGGCAGTAGGAATCTCGACTTTAGTTTTAACGCTAGGCTCGTTAGGATTAGTAGTTATCAAGTCGTATTCTTCCTTTGAACTTATTACGTTAATCTCACTATGTTCTTGATCTAGAATGATAAGACCTTGACCGATTTTAGCCGTTAGCAACAAGTCTTTTTCGTAATCGCTTAAGTTGAAGGTTTTAGCTATTGAATTAATCACCGCTGGTTTCTGTGAAAGCAATAAAGTGTAAGAGGAATTAGAAAGTATTGCATTTCCGGCCTTAGAATCAACTAGATCTAGAACGTCTTGAGTAATAAGCAATAAAGCCAAGTTATACTTCCTAGAAGTCTTTACTATTTCAAAGACATAGGAAGCTTCTTCCACTTTATTCAAAAGTGACCAGGCTTCATCTATAACCAATAACTTCTTGTCTTTATCGGAATGCATCTTCATATACAAGTAATCTAGAATCAAGAACATTATTACTGGCTTGACTTGCTTAGGCAAAGAATCAAGATTGAAAACAATGAAATCTTTAGAAAAATCAATTTTAGTCTGCTGGTTCATAAAGCTAAAGACTCCATCTACATACATCGAGACTTTGTTAATTAATGACTGGTAAGAAGTTTTTTCGGTGAAACCAGAAGTTGGTTCCGCGTCAATTAACTCATCAAGCAAATCTCTAAGTATTGGTGGCTTGCGGTGCCAAGTATTTTCTTCTTTTGTAATTCCTTTCTTGGCGTAGCAAGAAGTAATTGCCCTATCAAGTATAGGTTTCTGAGATTCTGTGATGCCACCGAGCATAATATTAAATAAATCTATCAAAGAAAGTCTTTTTTCCGCGTAATCGTGATTCATTAAATCCAATGGATTGATTATAGATTTAGAGTCTTTAGAAATATTGATTATTTGAGCGGAAAACTTCATGCCTAGCTTTGTATATTCATTCTGGGGATCTATCACAAAAACCTTGGTTTTAAGCATTAATCTACGTATGATAAGCAGTTTAGCGAAAAAAGACTTTCCAAAGCCTGAAGAAGCTAGAATAAAGCCGTTAGAATTTCCTAAGGAATAAATATCTTTTATTATAGGAATATTATTCTTGTTTAAGCCTAGAAGAATGCCGTTGTTATCAATGTCCAGGAATTTAGAAGTGAAAGGAAAGAACGCTGAAAGTGCTTCTGTAGTTATATTCCTTTGATATTTCAAGAAGTCTTTAGAATAAGGCATGATTGACTTTAGTGCTTTAGTCATCTGGTAATTTGTTATCTTTGGAATTATCAGTAAAGAATTAAGTTCGGATTCTAGTTTCTTAGTAAGAAAGTCTAGCTCTTGAAGATTATCGGCTTTTACCATTACGTAAAGAGAAATATTGAAAAGTTTCTGGGAGCCCTTATGAAGTTCGTTAAGAATTTCCTTCGTGTCTTTATATTTTAACTTAAGGCTAGAATTATAAATTTTGTTTTGGTTTAATGCATATAAATCCGCTCGCTGTTTTTGTAGTTCTTTGTTTACGTAAACTATTGTGGATTCAATTGACATTGGTTCTATGTGTATAGATATGTCAAAGTTTCCGTTGCTAGAAATTATCTTATCTAGAAAGCCTTGGTTTACGCTTCGCGGATATCCATGCGCGGCAATAATCCTGTAATAGACTTTATCTATGATTAAATGATTAGACTTGTTTATTATTGAGTTTGGTGCTATCAAGTAATTTAGGTAGTTATTTTTAGATACATCAGCAGAATATTCTCGCGCATTATCATAATTGAAGAAACCTTTCAGTAGTTTTAGAAGCTCATGGTCTTTTAATCTAGTAGCTTTTATGTTCATTAATCTCAAACGCTCGATGCAAAGATTACATTGAATCTCTAAATTACTGGATTCTTTTATCACGATATAGAAAGACTTGTCATTTATTGATCTAGAAGTTATATTATCTTGAATTAACTCTTCGTACTCTTTGTAATAAGATTTATAGGACTTGTTGATGCTATGCTTAATTGAGTCAAAGTAGTTGTTAATATTCAGCGGATGTGACTTGATAAGAATTTGAATCTCGAAGTCTAGGGAATTAAGAAATTTCTGGAAGTTCTTTATTATGGACTCTTGGTCATCGCTGTGTTTTATAGAGAAATTGATTGGCATGACTTTTATTATAGCTATTTTCTCTTGCGACTTATAGGGAATGTTTAATTTTTTAGCGATTCTTGAGATTAATTTTATTCTTGGCTTCTTTATTATTATTGAATCATTGTCTATTTCTTTAAAGCCCAGATATTTGTTCATGGAATAAGTCATGAAATTTAGTTTTAGTGAAGAAAGCCAAGAGATGTAATTGAAAAGAATTGATTTGAGATTAAAATACATGAAGAATATTGCTATGAACCCTAGGAATAGTAGAAAAGTCAATTTAATGTTTAAGTCCAGATTGGTTTTAAGTAACAATAAACCGAAAAATACGAAGAAGCTAGCGTAAATCAATTGCTCGAAGTCAAGATTAAAAACTATTTTTTCCTTGTACTTCAGCTCCTGAGGAATCTCATACATACAAAGCTGAGATTAATCTAGATTTAAATTAGATATAGGAGTTTCGTGGTAATTTTATAATCTATTTCTTTTTGTAACCAAATTTCTTATTATATTCATCATGATCAATTATATCAAGAACAAAGCAAACAATTTCTATTTGATCCCCTTTGATAGTATAAAACATTCTCCAGAAATTAACAAGTTCAACTCTCCATAAGTTTTGTACATTATACTCTTTTGGTATTAAATTTTTAGGAATATTATCACCGTAAAATGGATTTGCTATTATAAAATCTCTTTTTTGATTTATTGATCTTAATAATTTTATTTCATCGGTATTATCTTTACCTTCTTTTGATTGATTGCCCACGATTTCATTTAACTTTTTATATTCTTCTTGAGCACTATCAATTAGTACAACCCTAGTTGGTTTGTTCATATTTCTGTGCCTCTTTTTAACATGTCTTCTATTTCTTTTCTTTCAGTAAATATCCATAATATTCCTTTAGTACCAATTATTATTTTTCCGCTCATTTGTAAATAATCTAGAATTTGTAACAATGTCTGATGCATTACTTTCCTTGGAATTTTCCTTTTTATTTCTGCCACAGTAATAACTTGGCCAGCATTTTTTAAGATATCTTCTACCATTAGAACAGTGCTTAAAGTAGGAGAATGCATAAAATTTTCTTTCTTTCTTATTTGGATTTGTGTCATTTTATTATTTTGATATATACTTATATCTATTAAGTATACTAATATATAAATGTTTCTATTTATATGGTCACATTTTAATTGAAAGATGTATAAAATCCAATAATTTTGTGGTCATATAGACTTATCCTTTACAATTAAATTATTAAATGCACATGGTAAGTTAATTTTTCGTGAAGATAGACAAGAATCTGTCTTGTCGAGAAAACCCATGGTTTTCATCAATTAATTCTTTATTGTTACTTGAAATAAGTAGTTACAAAAAGAAAACTTTATAAATCGACTAATTCTGTGAAATATATCAAAATCCGGAGTAAAAAATGACAAAAAAATCAAATTTAATGCTAGAACAAATAGTAGATTACATTCAAGAAACAAAACATTCTAAATTAAAAGAACAAGTGACTAGATATATACCACAAGTTCGAGCCTGCAAAGAAGGATTTGTAGTATCTGATGGAATAGATTTTTCTGGATTAAAATTATCTGATGACTCTGAAGTGGATTTAGATTTGCTAAAAATTTATTTATTTCCAAGATCATTAATAATTCCTGCAATCGCTCCGATATATTCTTTATCGATAACTAGTCCTGAAGGAGAAATTGGAAACCTTGGAAAATTTATCTATCAGGATCCATCACAAAGAATAAAGATGAGATTGCTTTCAAAGTTACCTAAATCTGTTTATGACTCAAGAGTCCTTGGAATCTATGAAGCAATAGGTCAATTCACTATATATAAGCAAAAATTGCCTTCATTCAAGGATATAGCCATAAGAAATCTCGTTAAAGGCATAGAACATGATGATATTTCTCTATAATATATCTACTAGAAAAAAGTGAAATTTCAAAAGATTTTTATATAAAAAACTAATAAAACAAAAAAAATGAAAGACATATTAGAAAGAATCTACTGAACTAAAATACCTAACTTAGATTATATTATTGAAAAGCCCAAAAAGAATACTGGATGGGTTAAATCAGAACTGCAAGAGAAACTTGAATCCCAAGGATTTATTTTTCTGACAAACGTAAGCAAAGACTCCAGCAATTTATTCGATCTTGAAACTTTTGTATTAAGATATACATCTATGCATGAAATAAAAGAATATTATGAATCTAAAAACATATTTAGTGAAGTTTATGTAACTAGTGAAGTTTATGACTGCGATGCAAGGCCTTTTTATGATCATGTGGCAATCTACGTAAAAAAGAAAATCACTGAATAAAATGACAACTATTGAATATGAAAATATGAGAAGAATCGAGAATCTGCTATTCATTAATTCATTCGATCCAAAGGAGATAAAACAACTTGCCTATACTTCTTTAAATTATAAGGATTCAACAGAGTCTCAAAGAGAAAAAGCGATTGAAAGGCTAAGATTCATACCAGGACTTAAGAAATTATTTCTAGGAGATACTAGTATATTAGCCAATATAATATTGCTTGGAATAAATGGCACTTATTTCGTTGATTATGCCGAAGATTTAACTGTTAAGGGATATGTTGAGCATATGACTGTAGACTTTGATGCAATAAGAGAACATGAGCTTGGAAATTTAGTTGAAGAATTAGATGATGAGAGAAAAATTTATCATGAAGTAAATCCATATGTAATCACCGATTCATTGGAATTGAATGCTAAACCTGTAGGAATCAATGAGCGATTAGATCAAAAAAGATTTAGGCATAGAGTTTCTTATCACGATACAAGAATAGATGGTTCATATAGGCTATTGAATCTTGAAACAATAACTGACAGATTCGTGCCAATTTATCAACTTTACATAAAGCCAGAAAACAGGTAATAAGATGACTGCAGAAATCACTAGATACATAAGTCAAGTATTGCTTGAAGAATTGATAGTTTTTTAAATCTTATCATACTCTTATTATCATGGCAACAATCACTGAACCCAAAAGCTTGGATGACATTTTAGAGATAGCAAAGAATTTTAAACCAGATGATATAGATAAAATTTATCGTGATAAAACTCCTGTCAGTGATGAAGGAGCCCAAGTTCTTGAAGTAGGATTCGAAGCGAAAGTAAACTACCTAGGATACATAGAAACCACAAAAAGAAAAAGAATAACCGATGAGAGTGGCGAAGTATATGTTATGTTTAAAGCAAGCTACTATCCCTTGCAAGGAAATCCATTAAATTACACTTACCAACCATTGTTTGACAACTTATTGCCAGAGTCTTCAGAATTAAAAAAAGTTCATGATGCATATCTAGAATTAGAAGCCATATTCTGGGAATCATAGTTTATTTAATTATAAAACAAAAAGTTTAAAAGCGGTTTTAATCCATCAATAAATATAAAAATAACACAAGATAAATATGAATCATTAAAATCTTTCTTTGATAAATACAAATTAGATTACACTAAATCAAATGGGCATTATGATCTAATAAAAGCCACGTTTATATTTGAATCAACATTTATACCTAATCAACATTTATACCTATATGTGCAAATGTAATAATTGCAGAAATACCCATAACTGACAACGGCCCTAGCAAGATAAATACCATAAAAGATTACGCTCCTTTTATTCAAAAAATTTCTGAAGAATTAAAAAATCATAACTAAATGGTTTTTTAAATTTATGTCTATATACAATATTATGGAGTTAAAATAAAATGACAATAATATCCATAGGATCCTTAAATCAAGTTAAAATCGATGCTGTAAAAGAAGTAATGGCAGAAAACAAATTTTTCAGCGACCCAAAATTCATATGCATAAAAGCTAGATCTGATTCTGCTAGCCAGCCCAAATCAATTGAAGAAATAGTCCAAGGAGCAATAATAAGAGCTAAAAACTCTTTTGCTGACTGCGAATACAGCTTTGGAATAGAAAATGGAATTGCTCCCATAGGTTATTATAAATCTTTTATAAATAATGTAAATACCCATTTTAGCATCGGAATATGTGCAATCTATGACAATAAGCATATCTATTTAGGAATAAGCCCAGGATATCAAGTGCCTCAAGAGATAGTTAAATTAATGGTTGACAAAAGAATGAATGTAGAAAACGCAACTAATCACCTTAAAATCACTGACAAAGAAAACATGGATGAAGAATCCGGATTAATATCTGTATTGACTAAAGGCATAATGAACAAAAAAGATCAAACAAAAATTGCAGTGATAATGGCAATGGCTGCCTATAAAAACAAGATAATTTACACGTGATTATTTATTTAATATTTCCCTCAATAGATTATATGCTGCAGGATATTTGCTAGGATTGATAATGTCTTGATGCAAGCTTATCTTCAATGGATCTAAGCAACTTCCATTGACAATAAAATTCTGTCCATAGCTAAGCGAAACGCTATTCAAGGCAGCTACACCATCGCCGTCTTCATTATTAGTTAAGCAACCAGATCCAGCGATCGTATAGATTTTTACTGCACTAGGAATTTGAGCTGAATTCAATCTTTTTAAGAATACTGAGTCTTGCGTCATGTCTTGGCATTCTACGTCTGCACCAAAGTAACCGCAATAATTAGCCACATTACCTGAAATTCCGTTGTTTGGAGTTGATATCATAACTAATTTATTAACTGAATCTTCGCCGAATATTCTTATATACTCTCGAGCCACTAAGCCACCCATAGAATGCGCGACAATATTTACCTTCTTAGATCCAGTCCTTTGTTTGATTATGTTAATCATTTCATTCAATCTTAGCGCGTAATTTTCTAGATGCTCAGATTTTTGAGTGATGATCCTATAAGTTCCTAAGTCATAATAATTCAAATAATAATAACTTCCGCTGATGGTTATTGGATATCCAGATTTTCCATACTCTCCATTTGGTATAGAATCTATATTCTTCAAATCCAGTTGACCTGCATTAATGAAACCTTCATTCTGAAGCAACCTTTCTATCATTGTGAAAGAATTTAGAGATGACTCAGGAGAATTTTGCTTGTTGAATGAATGGCCATGTATAAACAATACAGGATAAAGAGTTGGGTCGTTGCTGCATGTTTCTGTCGTGCAACATGTCTTGCATTTGCCTAAAACGCAGCAGATTGGAGATGGCAATGAAATATTATTAATAACTAAAGATGAAAAACTAATATTATTTGTTTTATTTATAGAGAGTATATTTTTAGATAAATCATCATAAAATGTTGAATTATAGCTAAGACTAAAATTAGCTGAAGATATCAATGAATTTATTTCGCTGGATAGATTAGATATTCGTAAATAAAATTCTGGAAGATTGGAGTTTTTACTCATGAAATAATCTTTGGCAGTTATCAAGTCCCTTTCATACTGCAGCGATCTATTGTACATAGAAAGATTGTTTGCATCAAGATAGTTTTGCGTTATAGAATCAATGAACGATGATTTGTTTATCAGATCAATTAATTTAGAAGACGTATCACTGTAATAATCGATTGTTGAGTTCATCAAAGATTCATAATAATCTAAAAAATCAGAAGTTTTATTCAAATAAATAATTTTATCTCCCAATGAATTGGTTAATTCTGCATAAGAACCATTGAACCATAAGCCAAGCATATTATTTGATTCATAAATATCATTATTTACTGAAGAAGAAATATTATTTAATCCAGTAGATAGATTATTCAGATTAGATTCAAAAATAGTATTATGCAATGAACTATAAGAAATATAATAAGAATAATTTAATCGAGATTTTCTTATGTCCAATGAACTAAGTAATAATAAATAATCATTCAAATTCTTGTTTAATGAATTCAATGATTGCTTTTCTACATCGCTTAAGTCATAACTTAAGGTTACAAAGCTAGATTTAATCTGTGATTCACCTTGGGTTTGGCAAGTGAATGTTGCTATATTAACGCATTCAACTTCAAACATGTAAATTTCTTGGCCCGAGCCATAGACGCTTGGCTTCAATGAGTAAGATTTAGTGACATTAGACTTTGATTTTAAAATTAATGTATCGCTGTCAATTGTTTTATTGCTGCTTATGTCTGTGAATCTATAGGAGCATTGTGAACTGCATAGAAAATTATTGTAGTTCTCAAATGAGAATGTGACATTTTTTTCCTGGCCATAAAGAGTCAATAAGCTTTTATCCAGAGGATTTAATTTTATTATCAATTCATCGTTCAATATAAAATTTATTTTAACGCCCAAGAATATCAATACTAGGATTACTATTAGAATTACTAAAATTATAGAACCAAATATTATGTTTCTTTTAAGATGATTTTTTTTAGGAGCTTCTTTTTCTTTTTTATCAATAAGATTACTAGGAATTTTATCAGAAGATTTTTCTTTATCCTTAATGGATTTGTCTTTCTTAGCCATAAAAATAATGAAATTGTTATTTATTTAAATATTTGTAACTATTAATTATAGAGAAATTATTTTTTTATTATTGTAAGCATCATAGAATTTAAAGAGAGAAAAAAGAGGCTGTGCATAAATTTGGAATTATCTTAGAAAAGAGATATTAGTAAACACACGCTGAACATCTCGTTACCTTGATGCGTACACGCTGTTCCTATCAACCACTTCTTTTAAATGGTCTCTTAAATGGTATCTCGTCTCGAGGCGGGTTTCGAGCTTAGATGCTTTCAGCTCTTATCCCTTATGGCGTAGCTGCTCGGCCTGCCCTGTCGGACAACCGATCGACCAGAGGCCACGAATCATCGTTCCTCTCGTACTAAATGATCCTTCCCCTCAGATACCAAACCCACCCACTAGATATCGAACAAACTGTCTCACGCATGTTAATCCAAATGTTATTTATTCCAAATGGCATGGACTATACCTTCATCCTATTCTTGCTGAATAG
>CAYHJT010000016.1:8888-12488 GCA_964356985.1 Candidatus Woesearchaeota archaeon | reverse complement strand
ATAGGTGAGGCGTAATGCCTCTTAATAAATAAATGTTAGGGTTTCAGCAGAGCTTGGAATAAAAAATGAGGATGCCAGGATTTGAACCTGGGTCTTCTGGTCCCAAACCAGAAAGGATAACCAAGCTACCCCACATCCCCGCAAATTAGAATTAAGAAAATGTATTTATAAAATTATTGGAATAAAAAATAAAAATGTGAAGAAGATTATTTCTTCTTTTTATCATCTTTTCCGGCAGCCTTACCTGCTGGTGCTTTGCCTACAGCTGGAGCAGCTTCTTTGCCTTTTGCTGGTGCTTTGCCTACAGATGTTTTGCCTGCCGCGTCACCAGTTTCTTTAGCTGCTGCGCCTTCTTCGGTAGCAACAACTTTCTCTTCTTTGGCTTCTTCTTTAGCCGCTGCTTCTTTAGCAAGTTTCTCAAGTTCTTTCTGTATCTTTTCTTGGATTTCTTTAAGTTGCTTATCAAGAACTTGGCGTTTCTCGTCAGATACCTCAGTTTTACCGTGATTTATTAAATCATCATAAATTCCTGCATCTATATCCTTATTGATTTCTTGTGCAGGTTTGCCTTCTATTAAAATGCCTGCTGAATGACAACTTCCTATTACGCTTTTTACAGCAGATTTCATGCTATTAACATGCATAGCTTCATACTTCATTTTAGCTATCTTAATGACTTGCTCAACAGCAATATTACTTAATTTTAGTTTATTTGGTTGTCCAGAACCTTTTTCTAATCCAGATTCTTTTTTGATTAATTCAAATATTGGAGGACTTCCAATTTCTAAATCGACTTCTTTAGTTTTAGTATCAACTATGACTTTAACAGGAATTTTCATTCCATTGTATTCATGGGTTTTTTCGTTTATTCTTTTTATGACACCAGCAATATCTATCCTTAATGGACCCAGTGCTTGGCTTATAGTGGCGTTCGGTGTGGCTTTACCGCCTTCAACCATTAAATCAATTTTCTCCTTGCTCATTGTCAGCTCCTGATTCTATTTCTCTTCTAATTACTTTTACTGAATCTAATTTTACTGTAATTGGTATTGGAACAGCTGCTTCGAGAAGCTCAACGACAACTTCATCTTTTTGCTTGTCTACTCTAGAAACTTTTGCTTGTTCTCTTTTGAATGGGCCAGATATTATTTCTACGATATCATCTTTTTGTATGTTTACTTGTGTCTTATCTTGCTCTAGCATTTGATCAACTTCGGAATACTGAACATTTGCAGGCAATAATCCGCGAGCATAAGGTACTCCGAAAAATGAAGCTTCTGCTTCTTCTCTTGATTTTGATTCTATGAATATATAGCCTCTAAGACCATGTGGTTTTACTAAGCTGTATATTTCTAGCTTTTTCTTCATTGCATGGCTAATAACGAAGTCCATAACTTGATCTTCACGATTAGCTGTAGTTCTTAATGCAAACAATTGTGCTTTATTTTCTTTTGTTTCTTCAATCATTTTATTATCTGCCATAGCATCTGTATCAAGAAACCGAGCAAGCCGATTGCAATCATACCGATTGCTGATACTTTGACTATTATCTTGAATTCCTCTTTTGTTGGTTTTTTTGTAACCATAAATACTCTTCTACATTCTAACAAAAAACTTTTAAATTTACTTGTTAAAGATCTTTTCTCTTGTTGTTGGAATTCCATATTGTTTGGTGTCTAAACTAGAACTTTTAACTAATTTAGAACTATAAATCTTTGAAAAATACAATGGTTTATAAATGTTTCTAAACAATTCAAATAAGAAAACATATAAAGAGGAATCTTTTTTTTAAAATAAAAAAATTAGCGGATGAGTAATTAAAAATGACTGGAACAAAAAAAGTCAAAAGCGCAGGAAGATTCGGATCAAGATACGGATTAAGTATCAGACAGAAAATCATAGATGTAGAAAATAAGCAGAAGGGTTGGCATAAATGCCCTTACTGTAACAAGAAAAGAGTTAAAAGAATAAGCACATCCATTTATCAATGTAAAAGCTGTAATGTTAAATTTACTGGTAAGGCTTATACCTCAGGAGACTGAAAATGGTAACATACAAATGCTTCACTTGTGAGAAAATCATAAAAGAAGAATATGTAAAGAAAAGAGTTAGATGCCCTTATTGTGGATCTAAGATAATATATAAGCCAAGAATAACTAACAATAAAGTCAAAGCAATATAAAAATGGCTAACGTTAACAAAGAAACTCAATCCAAAATAGAGAAACTTCAGCTTCTTGAACAGAAAACACAAACTTTGTTGATGCAAAAACAGAATTTTCAAACTCAGTTGCTTGAAGTAGAAAATGCCTTGGCTGAATTAGGCGATTCTAAAGGCCCCGTTTATAAGATTATAGGCAATATCATGATATTGTCAGATAATGTTAAGATTAAAGAAGATTTAATCAATAAGAAAGATGTTTTTGATTTAAGAATAAAAAACATAGAAAAACAAGAAAATAAACTAAAAGAAGAAGCCGTGCAGATACAGAGCGAAGTCATAGCTAATCTAAAAAAAGAGGATTGATAAAAATGGCAGAAGAGTCATTGAAAGAAATTATAAGTTTGCTTTCCCAAATAGAGGAAGATTTTACCGTTCCAAAAAATGTAAGAGTTAAGGTAAAAAATGCTTATGTTTGTTTGAATGATTGCATTGAAAGTGTAGCTGTAAGGGTGGATAAGTCCTTGCAGGAATTAGATGACATATCGGATGATCCTAATGTTCCTAGCTATGTTCGAACTCAAATATGGAATGCAGTTAGTATGTTAGAGGGTATTTCAGAATAGAAATCTGAAAATGTGCCACTCTAGAATAGAAATATTTATATATTTAATAGGTTAATATAAAAATCGGAGGCGTAAGATGAAAACAACTTTCCAAAAGATTAAGGAAAAGATAGCAGGTTTCGGAAAAGATGACTATCCAGATGAATTTAATGATGATTTTATTGAGATAGATTCTAATGCAGAAGCAGCCTCAAAGCAAAAAGCAAAAATTATAGTAAGGCCTTATGCAATAGAAGATTTCACAGACATCAAACAAGTAATCGACGATTTAAGAGACGGTTATACAATAGCCCTTGTTAACATTAGAAGCTTAAAAGACAAAGATTTAGTTGAATTGAAAAGAGCAGTTAATAAGTTAAAAAAGACTACAGATGCTATGGAAGGAGATATAGCTGGATTCGGTGATGATTTCCTTGTAATAACACCAAGTTTCGCTCAAATTTATAGAAACAAAGAAATTGAAGAGATGCAATAAGCATCATTTTTTCTATTTTTTATCAAATTTAACTAAATTTTTTGAAAAGTTTTATAAATATTTCTGATATTTTAATATTATGGAAACACTAGACAAACAGAAATGTCCAGTATGCCTGAAAAGCACTTTGACATTATCTCAAGATGAATTAGATATCCCTTTCTTCGGAAAAACATACGTTTTTGGAATGCAATGTAGCAATTGTAATTACAATAAGTCAGATGTAGAATGTGCAGAGCCAAAGGATCCGACAAAAATCACTTTCGAAATAGACTCTGAACAAGACATGAAGATAAGAGTCGTAAAGTCTGGAGAGGCATCAGTAAAAGTACCTCAGCT
>CAYHJT010000016.1:0-8878 GCA_964356985.1 Candidatus Woesearchaeota archaeon | reverse complement strand
CTCAGCTAAGGATGGAAGTTACCGGAGGCCCTAACGGCGAAGGCTATGTTTCTAATATCGAAGGTTTACTTGATAGGTTCAAAAAGATCATAGAAGAAGAGCGCGATACTGCCGAAGACGATAATGTGAAGAAGAGCGCAAAGAATCTATTAAAGAAATTATGGAAAGTCAAGATGGGAGATATTCCAATTAGGATAGTAATAGAAGACCCAACAGGAAATTCTGCAATAATAAGCAAAAAATCTGTGATTGAGAAATTAAAAGTTAAAAAATAAGATTTAATATATTTTGGATAATTTTTCCAATAAATCAACTACTTTTTCATAAGTTTTTTCCTTTGTAGGCTCATTTATTCTTATCATATTCTCTACCAAAGAACCTTGGTTATAGGGCATATTGATTAATATAGAATAATGATTTCTCCTTTGAGTTAAAGGGTCTATAAAATTAGCATTTTTTACTGCATTTGAATAATCATCTTCTATCAATATTCTAGAACCCAATCCATGACATGATTCAGCTTTAGATTGTCCATTGCAGAACATAATATTTTTTTGAGGAAAATATTTAGGATCAAAATTTGATGCATACCAAACTAATGTATCTTCTACTATTAAATTTTCTAATTTTTCTATAATCTTACTGTCTTTTAAAATTAATTTGTTCATATAATGCTTAATATTTGATCTTTTGAAAGAATTTACCCTATCAGTTGCTGCTGAAAGCTCCCAACCATTAGAAATCAAGTATTCCACAGATTTTTTTACGCCATCTATCACCGGAATATTTCTATATTTACTCTCTAAAGTAAAATTTACATGAGCTATAAAAAACCAATTTTTATCAATTTTATTCTTGCTAACTTTTCTTTTTATTTTTGGACTATCGGGAAATTCATATCTATCAAAATCATCTAGCACAAAATTAATATTGAAAATTTGATTAGCATAATCCAAGAAACTTTCAAACCAATTTGCCTTTACACCATCAATGTCAAATGTTACTTTTTTGTCCATTTTCGAAGAATTTATTCAAACAAAAACTTATTTAAACCTTACTTATTGAAGTTTTTATATGAAAACATTATTCATAGAAGCTAAAGCAAACATAAATGTAAATAGTTTAGTTGACAAGCTAAAGCTTCCAAAGAAAGTAGGATTGGTATCAGCAGTTCAATATCTTGATAGCTTGAAAGAATTAAAGAATCATTTAGATTCTAAAGGAATAGAAGCAACAATTACTGGCCAAGTTCTTGGTTGCAATGTTACTATTCCTATGAAATATAAAGATAAAATAGACACTTTTTTGTTCGTTGGAAGTCGTGGATTTCATCCTGTTGAGATAGCGAGAGTTACAAAGAAGAAGGTTATTGTTATTAATCCCATTACTAGAGATGTTAATGAAATAACTCAGGATGAAGTCAATGCTATTGAAAAAAGAAAGAAAGGCCGAGTATTAAATTATTTGAGTTCAAAGAACATTGGTGTATTAGTAACAATAAAGCCCGGTCAAGAAAACATGAAACTAGCACTATTTCTAAAAGACAAGATAAAAGACAAGAAGGCATATATTTTTCTAGGTAATGAACTAACAGAACAAGATTTGATTAATTTTACAGGTATAAATTCTTGGGTGAATACAGCTTGTTCAAGGATAGAAATGAATAAGGTTGTTAACTTTGACGAAATAGTTAATTATTTAAATAAGAATTAAGTATCAAGAATCGATAAAAATGGGATTTCCAATAAATAATATGCTATGCTCTAAACATGGCAAAAAAATAGCCACTAAATGTATGTGGTGTGGCAAGGCTTTATGTAAACAATGTGACTTCAAGAATGAAGGTGCCAAAGTTTATTGCATTGAATGCTTAGACAAACTGGCTAAAAACCCTAGATTAAAAGATAAATATGCTAGCTATACTAAGAAAGATACATATTTAGGAAAACTATAAAAACCAATTATTTCTTTAGTTTATTATGACAAAAACAGATTTGATTATGGATGTAGCTACTAAGCGTGGATTTTTCTTTCCAACAGCCGAAATTTATGGATCGAAAGCCGGATTTTGGACTTATGGCCATCTTGGAACATTAATGAAGCATAAGTTCGAGAATTTATGGAGATCTTATTTTCTTGGGTTAAATTCTAATTATTATGAAATAGAAGGCAATAGTATATTGCCAAAAGGTGTATTTGAAGGTTCTGGTCATTTAAAAAACTTTAATGATCCAATGACTGAATGCAAGAAATGCAGATTTAGGTTTAGAGCAGATCAATTAATTGAGGATGAATTGCATCAAAATGCAAATGGCTTGAATGAATCTCAAATGAATCATATAATTCATGATAAAAAGCTAAAATGTCCTAAATGTGGTGGTGAATTGAATGATGTAAAATTATTCAATATGATGTTTGATGTAAAGATTGGAGTAGCTTCAAACGATGACATAGCTTATCTAAGTCCAGAAACAGCCCAGAATGCATTCATTTCATTTAAGCGTGAATACTTCGCGTTAAGAGAAAAATTGCCTATGGGTCTAGGAATTATAGGAAAGTCTTTTAGAAATGAAATAAGTCCTAGACAGGGATTTTTTAGATTGCGTGAATTTACGCAAGCAGAACTGCAAATATTTTTTGATCCAGATAAAATAAATGAATGCGACGATTTCAAAGAAGTTTCTAATACCAAGATTAGATTATTAATGGCTAAATCTGATAAAGTAGAAGAAATAAAATGTGAAGACTTGAACAGAAGATTTGAATTGCCGAAATTCTATGTTTATCATATGGCTAAAGTGCAGCAATTTTATTTTGATACGTTAGGAATACCCAAAGACAAGTTTAGATTTCGTGAATTAGACGAAAATGAAAGAGCCTTCTATAATAAAATCCATTTTGATATTGAATTAGATATAGAAACTCTTAATGGCTTTAAAGAAGTAGCCGGATTGCATTATAGAACTGATCACGATTTAGCGGGTCACGCTAAAGTTTCAAAGGAGAAATTAGAGATTACTTATAATGAAAAAAAGTTTATACCTCATGTTCTTGAATTGAGCTTCGGAGTTGATAGAACTTTATGGGCATTACTAGACTTAAATTTTATACAAGAAAATGATCGAGTTTCATTTAGATTCAATAAAAACATAGCTCCAATAGAAGTAGCGGTATTTCCACTATTAAATAAAGATAGATTACCTGAAAAAGCAGACAAAGTTTACAGATTATTAAAAGACAATTTTATTACATCTTTTGATTCATCTGGGTCAATTGGAAGAATGTATAGAAGGGTAGATGAAATTGGAGTTCCTGCAATGATAACTATAGATCATACTACAATAGAAGATGATACAGTTACATTAAGAAATCGAGATGACATGAAGCAAATAAGAGTAAAAATTAAAGATCTTAATGCTACACTTAAAAAATTCTTTTCTGGAAAAGAACTAAGTAAGCTTGGAAAAGTAATTAATTAAAAATAAAATTTAATTTGTTTCTTTATACATTATTTTAACTTTGCCATCAGCTAAAGCTTTTGATAATAGTTCTGTTTTGTATGCTGATAGCTGTTTGCTATTTTCACTTTGCTGCAAAGATTGAATTATCTGATCTTTAATGTCTTCAAACTTAGGGGTTTCAGCTGCTTTTTTTCCATCTAATTTTAAGATATGATATCCAAATTGTGTGAGGACTATTTCAGAAAGATCTCCTACATTCTCAAGGTTAAATGCTGCGTCTTCAAATTCTTTGACCATTACACCTTTAAGGAAAAATCCTAGATTTCCGCCTTTTGCTTTTGAACCCGGGTCTATGCTTTTTTCTGCAGCTATTTGTTCAAAACTAGCTCCATTTTTTAATTGATTCAATATCTCTTGAGCGTCTGATTCATTTTTTGCAAGTATATGGCTTATGTTTATCATTTCTTTGGTCTTGAGATTGTTTACATTGGAATCATAGAATTGTTTTGCTTCAGTTTCTCCAATGTTTTTTACATATAATATTTGATCTAAATATTTCTTTATTAACATTTGATCTCTAAGTTTATTTTTGAAATCATTCAATAGCATTCCTTTAAAGTCAGCAACTTGCTGTAATGTATATCCTTGTGAACTAAGGCTTTGATCTAGTTGTGTTAATGTGTTTGTAAATTCTTCATCAGTAATTATTATACCTTGTTGTTTGGCTTCTGAGATTATTAGCTTATCTTGTACTAATTCTTCAAGCAAAGAGCTTTTTGTATATGCACTTTTTAAATCAGGACTTAATGCATTATATTCTTGGTTTAATTCCTTAACAGTTATTTGTTGATTATCAACTTTAGCGGCAATGTTATTGTTATTATCAATTGCATTTGTAGTTATTGAGGTTAAAAACATTTGACCTAAATTTTGGGAGCTAAAGGGTATAAGTAGAATTATTAATACGATCAATCCGGCTATAATGCTTATTCTACCCAATCTAATCTTTTTTTTCTTATCAGTATTTGTATGAGTAACTATATCTTCTGTAATCTTTTGTTCAGTTTTTTGTTGTATATTTTCTGGTATTTTTTCTTCCATGAAAAAAGCAAAAAGATATAAATTTATAAAAGTATCTTTTTAGAAATGACAAATGATATAATCATCGGCCGTGATGATTCAGATAAAAAAAAATTGGGTGATAAGGGATTAGTTTACATAGGTAAGCACTATGTAAAGATGGGCCAAACAACTTCTCTCAGCAATAGGGTGATGTTAGATTTAGCTAGACCCCATGTTATTTTAGTTTCTGGTAAGAGGGGTTCTGGAAAATCTACTTCTTTAGGGGTTATAGCTGAAGAGATGTGCAATCTTCCAAAAGATGTTTCTGAGAATTTATCAATTATAATGTTTGATACAATGGGCATATTTTGGACGATGAAATATCCAAATAATCGTGAAGAAGAATTACTTCGACAATGGAACCTTAAGACATCTTCATTTAAGGTAAATATTTATTGTCCTTCAGGTTATTTTAAAGAATACAAAAAATGCAATATTCCTGTAGATGTTCCATTCACATTAAAAACATCTGAATTAAACGCAGAAGATTGGTGCAATGTTTTTGGAATCGAGCTTACTAGCAATATAGGAATTCTAATAGAAAGAGTAATTTCTGAGTTAGAAGGTAATAATTATGATATAAATAAATTAACAGATCTAATAAAAAAAGACAAGAAAGCAGATGACAATGCTAAAAACGGTGCAGAAAACAGGTTTAATTCTGTTATCGGTTGGGGGTTATTTGATAAAAATGGTACAGAAATTGAAGATTTAATAAAGCCAGGAAATGTTTCAATAATAGACTTAAGTGCATACACCCATATTTCGGGATCTTCTAACATAAAAAGCATAGTTATCTCGATAATATCAAAAAAGCTTCTTAATTCTAGAATAAAATCTAGAAAACTTGAAGAATTAACCGATATTGGAAAAAGTGATACATTATTATTAGATGAACATGAAAAAAAGCCGATGCCTTTGCTTTGGCTAATGATAGATGAGTGTTTACCGAAGGATTCTATGATAACTACAGAAAACGGATTGATGAATATTGAAGAAGTGATAAAATTAGTTGAAGTAGGCAAGTCTATCAAGGTACTTAGCTTAGATGTAAACGGGAAAAATTATGAATATAAAGAAATAGAAAAAACCTATAGAATAAATAAAAGGGAATTGCTAAAAATATACACTGAAACTGGAGATTCATTAAGATGTACTCCAGATCATCCAATTCTTACAGATCAAGGTTATATATCTGCTATTAATTCAAAAAATATTGCAATTCCTTTGATATATCCACACATAAAAGATAAAAAACTCATAATTGCTAGATTAATAGGACATATTTATGGAGATGGTTATTTATCAACTAATAAAATTGTGGGTTTTTCTGGGAAGGGTCATGAAGAAGATTTAAAGAAAATTAAAGAGGATTTGGGTTTTCTAGGTTTTTCAAGTAGCAATATATACACTAGAATAACAAGATCTAGTATTAAAGATGCTTCTGGCAAGATTATAAAAGTTATTGGTATAAGCCAAGAGTTAAAAGCTAGTACATTATCTTGGAATTTTTTCAAGGATTTGGGGTTGCCGATAGGAGAGAAAGCTAAGTCTGCAACAATTATACCAGAATGGATAATGAATTCTAGTAAAGAAGAAAAAGCTGAATTTCTTGGTGCATTAATGGGGAGTGATGGATATGGATTATCTAAAGCAAAGAATTCTAAATTAGATTTTAATGCAATAAGAATTTCTTTTAATAAGATAGAAAAATTAGAAAAAGAATCATGGAAATTTGCTTCTCAAATATGTCAGCTTTTTAATGATCTTGATATAAAAGTCAGTAGTGTAAAGAAAAAACCGGGTAATATAAGGGTAGATAGCAATAAATCTATAAAGATTATGATAACATTGTCAAAAAGTATTGATAATACATTAAGGTTTATTAATAATATAGGATTTAAGTATTGTAAATTAAAGGAAATTAAGGCGAAAAAATGGGGGGCTTATTTAAAAGCATATAAAGAAAAGTTGAAAAACAACAGAAAGGCTATGCAATCTGCATTAATATTAAAAGAGGGGGGTTTGAATTTAAAAGAAATTTCTAATGAAATCAATGTTGAATATCAAAAATTAAGAGTTTGGTCTAAAACAAAATCAAAGCTGAAAACTACATGGGATTTCGATGATTTTGATACTTGGATTAATAAAAGAGTAAAAAAAGATTCATTATATTTGAATATAATATCTACTAGTCTAGAGGCTTCAGAAGAACTATTTGACATAACTGTAAAAGACAATCATAACTTTTTAGCTAATGGGTTTATAGTCCATAATTGCCACGAATTTTTACCTAGAGACATAAAAACTCCTGCCACAGACGCCCTAGTCCAATTGCTTAGAGAAGGTCGTCAGCCAGGAATATCTTTAGTTTTAGCAACTCAACAACCAGGTGAAATCCATAAAGATGTAATCACTCAGACAGATATAGTAATCAGTCATAGAATAACTGCAAAAAGAGATATAGAAGCTCTTAATGCGATGTCTCAAAGTTATTTAACAGCAGATATCCAGCGTTATCTCAATGACTTGCCATCATTAAAGGGATCTGCAATAATATTGGATGATAATTCTGAAAGAATCTATCCTGTAAGGATTCGTCCAAGAATGAGCTGGCATGGCGGAGAAACTCCAAGCGCAATTCAAGTAAAAAGAAAAGAATTGATTAATTTAGGGTTATAATATTTTATAGTCAAAGCAAACTCTGAATTTCCTAGGAGATATTTGTCCGCATTTAGCATATCTTAATAGCTTATATTTAACTTTCATTTTTTCAATTTTTTCTATGCCCATAGTAGAATTTTCTTCTTCAGCAAGGAAGTCATACATATGGATAATTCCATTTTTTTTTATTTTTGATATTGCTAAATCCAAGAATTTATAGGCATCTTTTGGCAAAGGCATTAATATTCGATCAAATTTATCTTTTATTTTAGGAATTACTTTTCTAACATCTCCATTGTACAATTTTACATTGCTTATTTTATTCATCTTCAAATTTTCAATTGCATATTTATGAGCATTTGGATTAATTTCTATAGCCATGATTTCCTTAGCTTTTGATTTCTTGCTTATTTCAACAGCGTATATTCCTATTCCAGAAAACATCACAAGTATATTTTCTCCTTTTTTTACTTGTTCATATATTCTTTGTCGTTCATTTCCCAATCTTGGGCTAAAGTAGCATGTTTCTACATTAAGTTTGAACGAGCAATTGTTTTCTTTATATAAAGTTTCTTTTCTTCTTTCTCCAGCAATTATCTTGAGTTTAGAAAGTCTAAATTTTCCGGAAAATTTCTTAGTTTTTTTGCATATTACCTTAATATTTTTATATTTATTTAATAAATAATTTCCAATTTCTATTTCTTTTTTTGCTAAAGATTCTGGAAAATCTGCAAATATAAGAATATCTCCGACAACATCAAAGCTTTTTGGTATCAATGATATTTCTGTTTTTGTAATCATAAGAAAATAAGAATATTACTCAATTTAAATCTTTATCCCCCTGAAGGAAAAAATACTGATATGTAAGAATATATATAAGGCGCGCCAACTATTAATGCAGCCACAATAAAGGTATGAATAAAATGCTCTTTTAATCCACGAGCGGCCAATCCGCCTCTGCCAGAAACACCTTTTATTACTGCAGAGGCTGCTTGTATTTTTATAATGGCTATTGTACCAATGATTAATCTTATCATTAAGGCGCTACCAAAGAATTCCCAATTAGCTAAAAATGGTAATTTTTCAACAACCCAATCAACATTCATCGAGCAAAACGTGAATATTACTGCAAAAAAACCTGATATTAATCCATGACTTAGCCAATGGCTTCCACGGAAATTTTCATCCTGGTGAATTAGTATAAGTTCATATAACCCTATAAGTAAACCTATTAAGATTGCAGGAAATATTATTAAATCAGCCATATTATTTTTATCCTTGTTTTATTTATAAGCTTTTTTTACTATTGATTGGTTTGTAATAACGTTTTAACTTCATTGGATTTTTTTATATAATCTTGATATTTGTCTTCAACTTTCTTAATATATTTTTGTAAACTTATATGATCGATTGTTTCGTGGGTATTGCCATTAACAAAACTCCAAAGTTCGGATATAGATTTATCTAATTCATCTAGTTTTGTTAATTCTTCTTGTAATCTTCTTTTAATGGCGGGATTTTTATTGTATCTAGAAAATATTTTATCTATGATGTTTAAATTTATAGCTTCTATGATTTTATGGGTCTGAGTAAACTTACCTTGGTCCTTAATCATCTCGTAAGAAAGCTGT
>CAYHJT010000015.1:0-12710 GCA_964356985.1 Candidatus Woesearchaeota archaeon | reverse complement strand
ATAAGTATAGAAAACATTGTTACTTGAAATTGTTTTGGTTGCATATGTATTGCTTCTAAAACTCTGTCTTTGTCTATTTTTTCTTCGGCTTCATCTATATGTCTCATATTTATTTGAGATTCGTTTTTTCTTTCTGCTAATTCTCCAGCTACTCTCAATAATTCTAAAGCTCTTCTAGCATCTCCATGTTCTTTTGCGGCATATGCTGCACATTTTTCTATAACACCAATACTAATAGTAGAATCTTTAAATGCATTTTTTGATCTTTCTCTTAATATGTCTTGTAATTGTAAAGCGTTATATGGTGGAAAATGAATTTCTTCTTCTGATAAAGAACTTTTTATTCTTGGATCTAAATTATCTCTAAATACTAAATCATTAGATATTCCTATTATAGATATTTGAACTTTTTTTAATTCAGAATTTAATCTTGTTAAATTATATAAAATTTCATCTTCTGATTTTTTTACTATTTGATCTATTTCATCTAATATTAATATTAGAATTTTTTTCTCTTTATCTATACTATTTATGAAAATTCTATATACTTCATCTGTAGGTAAACCTGTAGCAGGTACTTCACATCCAACTTCTCTAGCTAATTGAGCAATTAGTCTATATTCTGTATCTGCAACTCTTTTTAATTTACAATTTAAATAGCAAATAACTAAAGGTATTTCCTTTTTTTTAGAAATTTCATTTAATTGATTCATTACATATTTAATACTAAGAGTCTTTCCAGTGCCAGTTTTGCCATATATAAATAAATTACTTGGTTTTTCTAATCTTAAACAAGGTGCTAATACACTAGCTACTTGTTCTATTTGTTCTTCTCTATGGGGTATTGTTTCTGGAGTATAACTTGATTGTAAAACTTGTTTATTTATGAATAATGGTTCTTTATCAAGAAAGTTATCAAAAAATTTTCCTAGTCCTTTGTTTGTCATTTTATCTCCTTTTTTAGTTTTTTATATAAATATTATTATCTTTGAATATATACCCTGAGACCATCATTTCCTATGGAATATATAAAAAAATAAGTTTCTATAAAAAGTTATGTTACTACAAAATATGAACACCATGATTTCTTTTAGAAAAAATAACAAAAAATTATAATATTCTATTTATAATTTATTATATATATTATATAACAATAAAACTTATAAATAAAAATAATAAATAGAAAAAGCCAAAAACAGTATATTTATAATAATTAAAGCTTAAAAGCTTAAAATAAACATATTTTAATTAATATAAATTATTTTTATTATTAATTCATAACAAAATAAATTTGTACAATTAAGTTAAATTTAACTTCTATTTAACTCCATAAGAAATAATTAATTTCATTTAATAGATTTTTTTAAAAATAATTTCTCCATATGAAACCAAGGTGGGGGTGTTAGGTTATAATTAGATATATATTTATCAAAATATCTTAATTATTCTAGAAAGATTTATAAACTTGTTATTACTACTCAAATAAAAAAATGAGGTTTACCTAAAATGGCCGACACAGACAAAAAATACTCAAGACAATTATTAGGAAGAGTTGTAGTTAGTAAAACAGGAAGAAGATTTGGAGAAGTAGGTAATATTGTATTTGAATCTAGAACTGGTGAATTAATACAATTAGTATTAAAAAATCATACAGGCTTTGCAGAAGGTCTAGAACTTGAAAAAGACAGCCAAGGAAATTTATTAGTTCCATATAGTGCCGTAATGGCAATAGGCGACTTTGTAGTTATAGCCGAAGAAGAAATCATTTAATTTTTAACTTACTTCTATTTATTTAATTAATTATATATCAAAACTTTTTTATATTGAGCTATTATATTTAAAAAAATGACATATAAATCTTTTAAATTTAAATCTACTAAAGATATAGTAATACCTAAAAACATAGCTGATCAAATAATCGGTCAAGATGAAGCTGTTAAAATTATTAAAAAAGTAGCAACTCAAAGACGTCACTTACTTCTTATTGGAGATCCTGGTACAGGTAAATCTATGTTGGGTCAAGCTCTAGCAGAGTTAATACCTAAAGAAAAATTAGTAGATATATTATCTTTTCCAAATCAACAAGATGAAAATGTTCCTTTAATAAGAATTGTTCCTAAAGGTAAAGGTTCAGAAATAGTTGCAAAAACAAAAATGCAGACTATTGGGTATAATAGATCACAAAATACCTTATTTTTTATTGTAGTGGTAATATCCATAGTTACACCTTGGTGGATTCGTAAGGAATATGGAGATATATTAGCCGCTGCTGCATTGATTAGTTCCATGATGTTCTTAGCCGCATTTGCAATTTTTATTAATTTAGGAAAAAGAACACGTCAAAATGATAAAATGCCTGTACCTAAGATTATTATAGATAATTCAACAACAGATAAAGCACCATTTATAGATGCCACAGGAGCTCATGCAGGAGCCTTATTGGGAGATGTTCTTCATGATCCATTACAATCAGGTGGCTTAGGTACCCCTTCTTATGAAAGATTAGTTCCTGGAATGATTCATAGATCTAATGGGGGTGTATTATTCTTAGATGAAATTGCTATATTAAGAAGCCACTCACAACAAGAATTGCTCACAGCTATGCAGGAAAAGAAATACCCTATAACTGGTCAATCTGAAAGATCTTCAGGAGCAATGGTTCGTTCAGAACCAGTTCCATGTGATTTTATTTTAATCGCTGCAGGAAACTTGGAAACAATTAAAAAAATGCACCCAGCATTAAGATCAAGAATTAGGGGTTATGGGTATGAGATATATATGAACGATTCAATGCCAGACACCCAAGAAAATAGAGATAAGATTGCTATATTCATCGCTCAAGAAGTAATTAAAGACAAAAAGATACCACATTTCACACATGAAGCAGTAGAAGAAATGATTATAGAATCAAAAAGAATGTCTAATCGTGCTAATAGCTTAACTTTACATTTAAGAGAATTAGGTGGATTAATTAGGGCCGCTGGAGATTTAGCATTAGAACTAAATGCAAAATTTGTTGATGTAGAACATATAAGACAAGCAAAAAAAGTAGCAAGAACATTAGAAAAACAAATAGCCGATCGTTACATTGAATTAAAAAAACAATACGATGTAATCATAGTTGAAGGGTCAAGAATAGGTAGAGTAAATGGATTGGCAGTAATCGGCTCTAGTTTATCCTTTTCGGGAATCGTACTTCCTATCGAATCTGAAGTAACACCCGGTGGTAAAAAAGCAGAATTCATTGCAACAGGTAAATTAGGTGAAATCGCTAAAGAAGCAATTAAGAATGTTTCAGCCATAATACTAAAATATTTTGGTGAAGATATAAAAGAAGATTACAATATTTATATTCAATTCTTACAAAGTCAAGAAGGTGTAGAAGGAGATTCAGCTTCTATTGCAGTAGCAACTGCAATAATTTCCGCATTAGAAAATGTTCCTATACGTCAAGATACAGCAATGACTGGATCTTTATCAGTAAGAGGTGAAGTATTGGCCGTAGGTGGTGTAACTGCAAAAATAGAAGCAGCAGTAGACGCAGGCATTAAAAGGGTAATAATACCGAAGTCTAATGAAAAAGATGTTAACTTACCTATATTTAAAAAAGATAAAATTCAAATTATTCCAGTAACAAACATATATGAAGTACTTAAAGAATCTTTGTTATGGGGAAATAAAAGATCGTTATTAAATAAAATGATGAAGAAAAAATGAACTTTTTTAAAGATTATATAATAAAATCAATTATATCTACAAATATTGTATCAGAGCAGCAAATAAAAGATTTTATAGAAACCCCTCCAGACAAAAACTTAGGAGACTATTCTTTACCATGTTTTAGACTTTCTAAAGAATTAAAAAGATCACCTTATCAAATAGCCGAAGAAATAAAATCAAAGATAAAGATAGATTCAATTATAACCAATATTGAAAATAAAAATGGGTATCTAAATTTTTACATAGATAAAAAAGAATTAACTTCTCGCACTTTAAAAGAAATATCAACAAAAAAAAATTATTATGGTTCAAATAAAAATGGAAATAATAATTTAATAATGATAGAATATTCATCTCCAAATACAAATAAACCCTTGCATTTAGGGCATATAAGAAATAACCTTATTGGGATGAGTATGTCAAGAATATACGAATTTTCAGGTTATAAAACAATAAAATCATGTGTTGTTAATGATCGCGGAATACATATATGTAAAAGTATGTTAGCTTATCAAAAATGGGGAAAAAATAAAAAACCAAATAAAAAACCAGATCATTTTGTAGGAGACTTCTACGTTTTATTTTCAAAAAAAGTTCAAGAAAATCCTTCTTTAGAAGAAGCTGCTCAAGAACTTCTTAGAAAATGGGAACAACATGATAAAAAAACAATAGATTTATGGAAAAAGATGAATAAATGGGTTTACCAAGGATTTAATAAAACTTATAAAATTCTAGGTAGCGAATTTGATAAAATTTATTATGAAAGTGATTTTTATGAAAAAGGTAAAGATATAGTCCTAAAAGGGCTAGAAGATCACAAATTAATTGAAAAAGATGGTGCAATATTAGTAGATTTATCACAGTTTAATTTACCGAATAAAATACTGATGAGATCAGATAAAACTTCTCTTTATGCAACTCAAGATATATATTTAACACAATTAAAGTTTAAAGAATATCCCTTAAAAAAATCTATTTATGTTGTGGGTAATGAGCAAGATATGTATTTTCAACAATTATTTGCAACATTAAAGGTACTTGGATATGAATGGTATAAAGATTGTCATCATTTGAGCTATGGATATGTATCCTTGCCTTCTGGAAGAATGAAAAGTAGAGAAGGAACAGTAATAGATGCGGACAATCTAATAGAAAAATTAACCATGCTTGCAGAAAAAGAACTAAAAAAACGTCAAAAGTTATCTAGTTTAGAACTTAAGAAAAGATCAATTAAAATATCATTAGCAGCAATTAAGTATTTCTTTTTAAAATATGAAACACTTAAGGATTTTATATTTGATCCAAAAACCTCACTGTCTTTTGAAGGAGAAACTGGTCCATATATACAATATTCTTATGCAAGATTAAACTCAATCATTAAAAAATCCAGATTAAAAAATCCTAAATATAACTCCAAATATCTTACATCAGAGCAAGAAAGTGACTTAATAAATCACTTATATAATTTCCCAGAAATCATCGTAGAATCAACTAATAATTGTAAACCATCCCTAATAGCAAGGTATTTAATGGATCTTTGTCAAAAATCTAATGAATTTTATCAAAAATGTCCAGTGATAGATGCAGAAGAAAACTTAAAAAATCCTAGATTAGCATTAATAAATTCTACTAAACAAGTAATAAAAAATTGTTGTTATTTATTGAATATACCATTGTTAGAATCTATGTAAAATCAAATCAAAACCTTTAAATATCCCTTGTATAAATTCTTTTATTATGCCAATAATAGGATTTAATTTCGACAAAATTCAAGCAGAGAAGCTACAAGATGTTAAAGAAAAAATAGAAATCAAGAATAATTTAGGTATAAAAGATATTATTCAAGATAAGTTACCTGTAGAGGGCTTGGACAACGTATTAAAGATTACATTTGAATTTAATTTAGAGTATACCCCTAATATAGGCAACATTATACTAAATGGTCATTTGTTATATACCGAAGATTCAAAGAAAATAAAAGATATTTTGAAGGATTGGAAAAAAGACAAGAAAGTCCAAACACCAATACTAGAATTGTTACTTAATGCAGTATTGCAAAGATGCCATATAAAGGCTTTAACAATGGCACAAGAATTAGCCTTACCTACCCATATACAATTACCTTCTATTAGGGCAAACCCTAATCCTGTTCAAGAATAAACATAAGATTCTATAATAATTTTTTCTAGAAAAAGTTTATAATATTCTTCTTCTATATCAAATTTAAGATTATTATAATCTATTTTCATTTGTGAATCATCAAAACTAGCAATTTCTATTTGTAATCTATCAGATTTAATTTTTAATGAATTGATTTTATAGCTATAATCCAATATTTTATTTAAAATAATAGATTCTGATAATTTATTATCTATATCATTTATCTTAGATATTAATTCAGAATATTTATCTTTAATTTTTATAATATCACTCTTTTTAAGATCATCAATGAACTCAATCACTTTCTTATTCTTATCTTCTAAATCAATCTCTCCAACAATAATTTTTTCCCTTAAAATATTTATATATTCAAATATTTCCAAATTTTGATCTTCTAATAAACTTAAAGAGGTTTCACAATATTTCAATAACATCTTAGAAGGAGATAGTCTATTTAATTTTTTTAATCCCTTATCTAAAAATTGAAATTTATTTAATATACTCCCTTTTAAAGATTCTATTTCATTAATAAAATTTTGTCTATCTACCTCTAATTTTTTGTATTTAATATACTCACTACTTTTATTGATATCTTCAATTAATCCGTTATTATCTTCAATTTCTTTAATAATATCTCCATACTCATTCCTTTTTTCAAAAAGTCTTTGATTCATACTATCCAATTTAGATTTACATTTATTCAAATTATTAAAATTTTCATTAATATTAAGATATTCAACATATTCTTCTTGAGAAATCTTATTTTTAATATCTTTAAACAGATTATCCAAATCTTTCAATGATTTACCTACCTTAGAAACATCATTTTTAAAGACTATTTGTATTAAATAATAATTTTTTATGGTTTCTTTATTAAATTTTGATATTTCTTTATCATATTCATTTATTAAATCCTTTAATTTTAAAAAATCAAAATTTATTTTATTTAATCTATCAATCATTATATTTATTTTATTAATATAATTGTCAATATTATCTTTGACGCGATCCTCAACTCTGATGTCAACTTCTTCTTCAAAAGATACTTTTTTTAAACTATTAGAAGAAATTTTTAAATCTTCAAGTAAGATATTAAAAGATTCTCTAAATTCAGATACCCATTTAGAATTTTTCTTGATATTGTCATTAATTAAATATTCAATTTCTTTCAAATTAACATTTTTAATGCTATTGGGAGAATCATTCTTTTTTCCAAACATCTTGTCAAAAAATTTCATCTTAAATTTTTAATTTTACCAAAATCATAAACCTTATCTTCAATTATAAAAACCCTAAAATTATCAAGGTTAACATTTAGATAGGGGCTTAAAAAAGTATCTTTTAAAACATCTGTTCCAATATTTAAAGCACTAAAGCTAGGCATAACTATCAAATGATGGTTATTATATTTGCCCTTTAAAAAGCACTTATACTTCTCTATTTTAGCATCTTCTTTTAGAGAGATGGCGGGGTGTTCATGGCCGATTATCAAAACATTGTACTTATAAGAATTTAAGGATATCTTATGACCATGTAATATTAGTATATCTCCACATAAAAATTCATCTACAATATCTAAATTTTTCTTCTTCGCTATTAGATTAAGAATGACATCATGATTTCCTTTAATAAGAATTATTTTTCTTGTTTTTCCAAACAAGTAATCTATGAGATCTATTGTTTCTTTCCACTCTTGTCTGCTTATAATTCCAAATTCGTGCTTTAAATCTCCATTAATAATAACTCTTTCTGGTTTAATTATTTCGAATATTTTATCTAATTTCTTTTTAATTAAATCAAATTGTAGCCTAGGTATTAGTAATCCATTTTTGTTTAGACTTTCTTCTATGCCTAATTGTAAATCAGAAATCACCAAAGTTTTATATTTTTTTATATAAATCGATAAGTCTACTATCTCTATACCTTTGTAAATCTCCATAAAGTTTATAAAAAAACAAAGAATAAAAGACTTACTCTTCTGAATTTAACTCTTTTAAGAACTTATTTATCAAACCTTCAGTCTCAACCAGACTATCCTTTCTTCCACAGGCAGGGCACATAGATGGAACTGAAGTATTCCTTGCCCCTCTTGGTTTAAACTTATATTCACATCCCTTACATAGATAGTTTACCATATTCATACATAAGAACACTTCTTTAAATACTTTTCTTTGTTTTTTTATATATATTCTTAAAAACAATTTCTTTAACTTTTTTGGGCCAAGTTTTTTCTATTTCATCTCTATATTTATTAAGCGCTGTTAAGGTATGTTCACTTAATTCCTTTCCATTAACAATCAAATCAACAATCTCTTCTTTAACTTTAATAGGTACTCTATCTAAATTATAAGCCAAAGATTTTAATTCTTCAATTTCTTCATCTCTCTCTATCTCAAGTTTTTCTCTAGATTCCTTCCACACCATTTCATAATCAAATTCAGATTCATTTTTATCATTTTTCTTAATGGGCTCACCAATTTTGTTTAATATTCTATTATGCATTCTTCTTAAAAATTCAATTTTATCTTCAACTTTCATAACATCGGTATAGCCTTGTAAGATTATTGTAAAAGCAAAGGGACTAGGAATATTTGTATTAATTTCCTTAATCTTTATTTTACCTTCTTCTATACGTCTTATTACTTGAACAGCATTATCAATATCCATTAAATCTTCAAGCACTTCTCTTCTAGCTTCTCTTAAGATACAAAAATTTTCATTTATTTGTTTAACTGAGCTCAATAATATCTGACTAGACATTTGTTGCCTGCCAACATTCTTAGTTCTACCTTTATAGTTTCTAAGTATCATAAAAGATCTTGCCGCACAATGCCTAAATCTTCTTTTGAGCACTTCAGTTTTATCTATGGCCATTTTTGCAATATTTTCTAAATCTTTACTCTTAATTGCATTAAATGCTCTTACTGCTTGAACATTTTTTTGTCCCTTAATATAAAATCCATTATCATTAATGCTAAATTCAACATCTCTATGCTGTAATCTAGAAACTGCTAAAGCAACAGATCTGCTTAGTACATCATTAACCCTTCTTCCATATAAGCAATGAAATAAATAATAAGTTCCCCTCTCTGGATCATTATATATCTCAATTATTAATTTTTTATCGTTAGGGATTTCTTTTAAGTAAAAGAATTGTTCTTTGAAATACTCATATATGGCATTAACTCCATTAACATCAGCGTAAATATATTTATCTATGAATTTTATTATTTCTTCTTTTGATCTTTTCTTAATAAACTTTTCTTCCATCAATCTTCTAAATATTTGTATTTCATTAGCTAAATCAAAACTTAATGGTAACATATCAGAAAACCAGCTAGGCACAGTCGGAGGTCTATCTATACTTGCCTTTACTTGGGCAGTTTGTCCCCGAGCATATAAAAACATATAAGTGTGACCTCCAAGAACAAACACATCCCCTTTCTTTAAACGCTCTAAGAAACCCTCATCTATGCTCCCTATGATCTGTTCGCCAATCTTAACTTTTATAGAACTCTCTTCAGGAATAGTTCCTAGGTTAGTCATGAATATTACTCTTCCAAGTTTTCCCTTTTTGCCTATCATTCCAGTTTCTTCATCATGCCAAATTTTAGCATATACATTTCTATCTTCAAGACTAACATATTTTCCAGCTAAGAAATCAATTACTTCATCAAAATCTTTTCTTTGTAAATCATAATAGCAATAGCTTTGTCTCACAATTTTATACAAATCTTCAACATGAATTCTACCTGTAACAGCAAATCCTATTATTTGTTGAGCAAGAACATCTAAACATAACCTCGGGATATGAATTCTATCTATTTTTCTCTCTATAGCACTTTTCAATAATATAGCATTTTCTACTAGGTCATCTCTGTCTAAAACAATTATCCTTCCTTTGCTCACATCATGTAATCTATGTCCCGCTCTTCCAATTCTTTGTAATCCACGCGCAACAGATTTCGGGCTGCCTAATAAGATTACTAAATCAATATATCCAATATCTATCCCTAATTCTAAGCTAGTGCTACACACAATTACTTTTAGCTCACCCTTTCTTAGTTTATCTTCTATATCATGCCTTAGAGTTTTACTTAAACTACCATGATGTGCTCCAATATTTTCTGTATAATTTTTAGGAAACTTTTCCTTCATATGATGAACTACTCTTTCAGTAGCACTCCTGGTATTAGTGAATATCAAAGTAGTCTTATGTTCCTGAATAAGATTGTCAATTAAAGTGTACATAGCATGATGCAAACTTTTATGCGAAGTATTAATCAAATCTGGCACTGGGCTTAATACTTTCAAGTCCATCTGTTTTATGAATTGTATATCTATCAAATTACAGTTTCTTTCCTTTCCATTATAATATCCCACTAAGAACTTGGCCATATCTTCTAAAGGAGCTACAGTAGCGCTTAAACCGATTCTAGTATAGTTTGGGCTCAACATTTCCAATCTTTCTAATGTTAGGCTTAAATGTACTCCTCGTTTGTTTTCAGCTAACGCATGGATCTCATCTACAATCACCCATTGAACATTTCTCATTAATTCTTTGAATTTTATAGAACTAACACATATAGCTAATGATTCTGGGGTAGTAATCAATATATGTGGGCTCTTCTTCAGCATAGCAGCTTTATCGATGGTAGTTGTATCTCCAGTTCTTAATCCAACCCTTATGTTAATATCTTTACCTTGTTTTTTAGCGATTTCCTTTATCTGATCTAAAGGTTCTTTAAGGTTCTTTTCTATATCTCTAGATAATGCCTTTAATGGGCTTAAATAAACACAATAAACTTTGTTTTCTAAGGCATTGTTTTCACTTAATGTTAATAGCTCATTAATTATACTTAGAAATGAAGTTAATGTTTTAGTTCCACCAGTAGGAGCACTAATAAGAATATTATTTCTTTTATGAACTTCCATTACACCATATAATTGTGGAATTGAAAACTCTTTAAATGTCTTAAAGAACCATTCTTTTAATATCGGATTTAGAACATTCTTTATTTCTTTTTCTTCATAGGGTTTATCTATCGGTTTTATCATTAAGAATTTTTATCCCTTAGAATAATTTATATATCATTCTATTAAGGCTAAATTAATGCCCAACTTGAAGGAATTAACTGATTTATATAAACTTAGAGAATTTAGGATTAAATCAAGATTAGAAGAGTTTTCTAGTATAATTAATGAGTCTAACGAAAAGATCTTTGAAGAGCTATGTTTTTGTATCTTAACCGCAAATTCTTCAGCAAAATCAGGAATGAAATCCATAGAATTAATTAATCAATTCTTAATTAACGGAACTCAAGAACAAATACAACAAGGTCTAGTTCAATCTAATTATCGTTTCCCGAATAAAAGATCTGAATATATAGTAAAAACTAGAGAAAGTTTATCTAAAGATATAAATCTTGATATAAAATCAAAAATAACTTCTTTTAAAAATAAAGATGAGCTTAGAGATTATTTTGTTAAACATGTTAAAGGATTTGGATATAAAGAAGCATCACATTTTTTAAGAAACATTGGTCTAAAAGGCTATTGTATTCTTGATAAGCACATAATCAATACACTTCACGAATTTAATATCATAAAATCTCCACAGGCTCCAAAAAATAAATCCCAATATATTGAACTAGAAAATAAGATGAATTCCTTTGCTAAATCTCTTAATATAGACATAGATGAACTAGATTTATTATTATGGAGCCGAAAAACTGGAGAAATTTTAAAATAAACAAAGTTTTTTAAAACTTTATTTATGATAGCTATTATATGATTCCTATGAATAGATTAAAAATTTTTTTTTATGCATTATTCATAGTTGGATTTGTTGTATTAATAATAATATATTTGATTATTGCTATACCTTCAATCGCTCCGAATTTTCAAGATTTATTAAAAGTTGGACAAGATAAAATTTTACAATTCTTACCAAAAATAATCATAGTAATGGGTATAATTATTTTTACTAGGTTATTCATAAATAAAACTTTGAAGAATATAGAAAAAGGTTTAGAAAAACAAGGTCATAAGCAAGATATGCTTCTTTTTAGGGCACCCTATAGATTCATTGTCTGGTTTATTGTTATTATATTGTCTTTATCAATTATATTCAAAAATTTTGCTAGTCTTATCACTTCTTTAGGATTAATCGGATTCGGAATAACTTTTGCACTTCAAAAGCCAATACTCAACTTTGTTGGATGGCTTACAATCATATCAAAAAAACCTTATTGGATAGGTGACAGAATTAATATAGGAACTGTAAAAGGTGATGTGTTTGATATTAACATAATGTATACTTCACTCAGTGAATTTTCATTTTCTGGAGATGAACCTGCAGGAAGGACTATCACTATACCTAATGAATTTGTCTTAACTCAAGCAATAATAAATTATACTCGTGGTTCACCATATATATGGGATTCAATAGAACTAAATATTACCTATGATTCTGATTGGAAAAAAGCATCAGAAATAGTAGAAACTTCCACCATTGGAATTGTAGGCACTACGATGCAAAATAATGCTGAGCGTTGGAAATTACATAAACACAAATTTACTATTTTAGGAAAAGATATTGTAGACAAACCTATAATTAGAATAGAAATGGCCTCAGACTTCTTAAAGATAAGATGTAATTATATAGTACATTCTAGAAAACGTGGAGATACAAGATCTTTGATAATGAATAAAATATTAGAGAACATCTCAAAATCTAATGTGAAAATCGCATATAATAAAGGATTTGCTCCTTAAAAGGGCCTAGTTGAAAATCTATAAAAATGTTTATTAACTCAGGCAGCTTTCGC
>CAYHJT010000014.1:0-12844 GCA_964356985.1 Candidatus Woesearchaeota archaeon | reverse complement strand
TTGGCAAGTCATATTTAAACAAGTTATTTAGGTCATACTTTTGAATATAAACTTTTGGCCATAAATTCTTTGGTATTTTTGTAGCACCAGTTGGATCTTTTTTTAAGTCTTCTATAGCCCTATTAATAAAATCATATAGTCTTTTATCTTCAAACTTTCCTTCTTTTAGTTCATCAAATGCAGATTCTATTTTCTTATCCGCAAACGTTACAAAAAGAGGTTTGTGATTCATCTTAATTTTACCCCTTGAGCAATTAATTTTCTTATGCCTTCTGGGTCATAAGTCCAAAGTATACATCTATCTTTGTCTATGATTATCTTCCCAGATTCTTCTAAGTAGCTAAGTATAACTTGAAAAGTTTGATACATCATTTTTTTAGGCAATTTCTTCCATAATTGGTATTTTCCATATTCTGCCGAATATTTTTTTATAGTTTTTTCTACCATAATTACAGATTCTAGTGTTGGACTATGCATTATTTGGTTAGTCTTCATGTTATATAAGTATATATAAGAAGAATATATAAGCTTTCCTATTTTAAAATTTTATGAAAAAATAAAATAAGCCTATTGATAAGGCTTAAAAAAAATCTGGTTTAGCTACTCTTACCTCTTGAACATCATTTAGGGGGGGATCTGAATTAGTAGTAAATAGCCCCGGGCGGATTCGAACCGCCGTCTAAAGCTCCAAAGGCTTCAATGCCTAGCCTTCTTTTTCAAGAATTTGGCCGCTACACCACAGGGCTATTGGTGCGACTATTAACAAAACAAAATTAAGAATTTAAAAGTCTTTCTAATTCTTCAAATAAAACAATCTTTGTTGCACAGGAAGTTTTTCTATAGAATATCTCAGCATAGTTCTGGGCATTTTTTTATAGTGCTTATTCAAGAAATTTATAAGCTGTTTATTGTCTTTTTTGCCCATTTCACGAAGACCCCAGCCAACGGCTTTATGCATCAAGTCATGCTCATCTTTCAACAAAATTTCAGAGATATTTATTATATCCTCGAATTGATTATTCTTGATGAAATTAAAAGTGCTTATCACAGAAATTCTGCGTTCCCATATATCTTTTGATTTAGATAATTTATAAAGAATTGATCTGTCTTTATCTATTAGATATTGTCCTAGGATCTTATGAGCGCTTAAATCCACCAAATCCCAATTATTAATATATTTAGTATTTTTCAAGTAAAAATCAACGATTTCTTTCCGAGTTTTTTCATTAGCTTCTTTGAATTTCTGAACTAGAATCAACAATGCAGCTAGTCTAAATTCATGATACTTGTTGAATAATAATTTTTCAGCATCATCTAGCCCAATATTTTTAAATTTAATTGCAATTTTTCTTGTTTCCGGTACAGTAATCCCAAGAAAATAATCCCCATATCCATACTGGCCTTTGCCTGTCTTGAAGTATCTAGATAATAATTTAGATTTTTCATCATTTCTTAAATTCAGAAGTTCTTTTTCCAGGTCTTTTAGCATAAATGATCAAAGTACGCTTTTATTCTTTTTAGACTTTTGTAGTCTAACATATAATATTAATATCACTACAAAGAACATGATCATTAGTACAATCCCAGAAGTAAGTTGCGTAGATGGTGGCGGACTATATTGTATAGATCCTTGTGCTACCTCAAAGGTTTCATTTAATGTTTCATTTAAAACCATGACTATTGAATAACAAACATACTTAAAAATCTTTCTTTTTATAATCTAGTCTTGTAGCGGCCACGAGACTCTACTTTTTTTAGCCTTTCTAGAACTTCTTTAGCGTTTTTGCTTATGCTATAACCTTGTAATATATAATTGAAGCTCTCTTCAGAATTCTTGTAATGCTTGCTATCAATAGCTTGATGCATTAGATGAATATCAACTGCTTTATCTTCAGCTTTGATTGACATATATCCTAGACCAAAATCAATGAAATAGACTTCATTGTTCTTTAATATCATATTGGATGTAGTTAAATCACCATGAACAATATTGGCATCGTGAAGTTTAGCTATAGAATTTCCAATCTTTATGCAGATTTCCTTTCTGTTCTTTAGGTCATCAAATATATCCTTTAATCTTTCGCCCTGGATATATTCCATCACGACTTTCATGTTCTTGTCATCCATCTCAAAGACTTTTGGAACATTGATTATTTTAGAAGCTTCTTGTAATAGCTTTGCTTCCTTTCGTGTAGGATACTTGCGCTTTTCTATATCTATCTCAGGAATTCTATAATTTTTCTTGATTCTTTCCTTTACAAGCTTACCATTTTTCAAGTATAATATGGCTTCAGCCCCTCTTTGTATTATTTTCATTTATTTACTAGAAATATATTGATTTATATTTGTTTTTATTAGAATTATTTGCAAAAAAATAATTTATCTTCTAAATCTTTAGAATAACCAATATTTCTAGAATAGCCATTTAAATCTTTAATGTCCATTGGAAGTTGGCGATACTCTTTTTCAAGTTGTATGCTCAATGTTTTATCTGATTCATTTGTTTCTCTGTACCTAAATTCAGCATGTTCTTTTTCTACTAGATTATTCAAATGCCTGTCTATAACATGAGATTCTGGTTCTCTTAATACATCGACAATGTCTCTTGGATTAAGGTTTATGATATTGCAATACTCTCTTTTTATCTCTTGATGGGTTTTCCATCTATCACGGCTAAGAACTTCATAAACATGGTTTTCCGATATATGCGTCATTTTATTTTTTGTTTTTAACATCTTTAAAAATATTTCTAATCAAGATAATATATCCTCTAAAATTGAATTTCTGGGAGCATAGACAGATCCTTTTTCAAGAGTTAAATGTTTAAAAGTAGATCTTTCTGGAAAATCTTTCATCCCAACGTAAATATATGGTCCGGTCTTTGCTTTATCTGATATTGGGAACTTTCTAACCCAATCCCATTCTAGAAAATATGCATCTCTTCTAGTTATTGATGAACTAACTTCTTCTTTCTTAATATTATTTGGTTTTTTAGATAAATCATAAAACAAGATACACCAAAAAAGAGATTTTCCATGATTATCTTCTCTAAATTGATTTACTTGATAAGAATGAATTGCTAGTCTATATCCATAAAATAAATATCTGCTTTTTAATTCAATTCCAATATAATCATCAACAAGATCTATTCCATTACGTGAAGTATAATCTATTTTTAAAATATTACTAAGCCAATTTAGGTGGCTTGTTTCTATTAAATTCTTAAATATATTTGTGTTCATATTAAAAATTGATATAAGAAAAACTTAAATAAGTTCCTAATCGGCTGCAAAAAGCTTAGAATCTTTGACATCAAACACTTTTAATCTGGCCCCTGCATCCAAAAAGCCATGGGCATAATTTAATGCAGCGAAAGCTGTTACATAATCCCCATTCTTCTTGAAGTATTTAGCATCATCAAAATATCTCTGGGCCATGTCAAGGAAATCTTCCCTGACTTTTTTCAAATCCAAGTTTTTGGATATTTTTATTTTTGATTTTTTTACTTTAGCAAGTGCTTTTTCAGTGACGCTGAAATATTTGTCAAGTTTTTCTTCAGTGATTTCTTTCATCATTTTTATAAATAAACTAGTTATTTAAGCTTTTTTATGATCCAACCAAGAATAAACAATGCAATTGATATACTAATGCTTAACATTAATATAAAACCAAATGCATCGACAAAGAATTTCTCCGGAAATATGTTTATTATTGTATCAGCTGGATTAAAAAGCCAAGAGTTTCCGCTGAAGAATAGATTATGAAATATTGTAAATAATATATCAAAGCTTATCAAGGATAAAATTGCAGATATTATTGTTAATATTATAGATACAGCGCTTCCATACATCAGGTATATACTCAAGAACCTTGAGAAATTCTTGTAATTGTATAAGAACATGAATATCACCAATATAAATAGAATAGATATTGAGACTATAAAAATTATCTTCAATGAATTCATTAAATTTTTTACGTCTTTCATATGTGATATTTCTCGCTCGTTGAAGTCAGAAGTAAGATTTCCTTTTGAATTTAAATAATCAAGAACATTAATCGTTAGATTGCAATCTGTTCCAAGTTTTTTGCATTCGCTTTGATAAAAATTTTTATCAAATGAAACATATAAAGAGCTTCCTAGAAATATCAAGAAGAACATAAAAATAAATAATGCCCAAGAGGTTATTATGTAGTGTTTCATTTTGATTTTATTATTTTTATCACTAGAAACATGACCCCGATAAACACAGCTAAATCTGCTATGTTGAAGTTGGGAAATATCGGCTGTAAAAAAGGCATATAGATAAAATCTATCACATAACCAAATTGGATTCTAGATATCAAATTTCCGATGATTCCAGATATTACAAGTAATAAAGGCAGAGTATAATTTTTATTCTTTAACTTCAATGATAAATAAATTAGAACTCCTAAAATAGCCAAAGGAAGTAATATTGTTAAGAATAAATTTTTACTAAACATCCCATAAATCAATCCATAATTTCTCACATAATTTATTTCAAGAATTCCTGGTATTATCAAAAGGACTTTTTCACTGAAGAAATATTTTGTTACATAATCTAAAATTACGATAAAAAATATTATTGCTACTTTTAGTATATTCTTCTTTGATTCCATCTTTGATCTGCTGGCTCTTGGCTTTGTTTTGCTATCTGTTCTATTGCTGCTAGTCTTTGCTCAATATTCTGTAATCTGGAATTTATCAAATCTAACTTAGTAAGTATCAATTGAGAATTTTGATCTTGGTTTGGAGTATCGTTCATGAAACTTGGCTGTGAATTTCTGAAATCATTCGTAGGCCTTAAGCTAGGTTCAAAACCCATGTTTTGGTTATTGCCGTAATTCATATCTTGCCTAAAAGATTGGTTCATATTACCTTGATCTAATTCAGGTATAGAATCATCCATCTTCTTCTTTCTTTTAAAAAAATCTAATATTCCTATTTCACATCACCCACAATATTATTCTTTATGGTCTTTTTATATCTTTTGTAAATAGTTAATTACTATTAAGTCAAAACTATAAATACATAAGATTAATTTTAGAAATAGATAAATATATGTTTAGAGAAGTAAATTTATATATGTAAAGATTATTTAAAATATAGAAAAATGGGAATATCTGAAATAAAAAAAGAGTCTGAAACAGCAAGAAGCAAGAAAGATTTCTATAAATCAAAATTAGATGCAGAAAAAGATCACGTAATGAAAGGAGAAATTCGTAAGCTTTATGTTGAAGAGCTCAAAAAAGACGCCTTAGTGAAGCTAGATTCTAGTGAGACTGCAGAATTCAGGTTAATTTATGATTCAATTGGCGAAGGCCTAGAGCCAATGTACTTCTGGGTTCTAGACTTTTTGAGAAGCGACGAGCCTTCTGGTCTAGGATTAGAAGTAGCTAAGACAGAAGAGGCATTCGAAGCTACCGTTGGATCAGCATTTTTCGGAGAGATGGGCAACAGAAGAGCAGTGATGGAAGATCGCGCGATGAAAATGATGCAGATGGTCAATACAATCGTTCGTTCTGTCATTAATTTATTATATGATTTGAAGGAATTCAAGCAAAGGCTTGCTTATTATGAGCAAGCTAAATCAAAAGATCCAGATGTAAAAAGCAATGGTGAGATGGCATTGCGAGGAATGTGGCTAGATCAAGTAGATCAGCAAAAAGGCAGAGCTTCAATAAATGTACTAACACAGCAACTTCAATTCTATACATTGAGAGATGCATTCTTTACAGCTAAAAGCACTGAAGATCTTAAAGATTTAGATTTAAATGATAGAGTAAAGAATATCTTAAGGAGAAAATTAAGCGAATATTTCTTGTGGAAGGAGCTTTCAGAAAAGGAATTGTCAAAGCGTAATTCCATCGAGCTTCATTACTTGAAATCTCAATTAGATTCATTGAAGCTTTATACAAAATGGTCTCGCCCATATTTAAGAGCGGCTCAACAATTGAAAATGAAAGAATTCAACAGCCCAGATTTGATAAGCACTTTCGATAACATGGTAATGGAATTGAAATTATTCGGCAAAAGAGAAGTAAAGCCTGGCTCAATATATGAAGAATATTCAAAGATAAAACTCGATGACAAGTACTATGCTTGTGTAGAGGTTAATTTTAAATTCCGTAGCATTCCTCAAGCTCTAAGGACTCAGCAAGGCAACCAATATGTTAATTCCGGAAATACTGAAATGACATTCCAGTCTTTTGTGTTCACAGACAAGGAATTGAAAGAGATTGAATCCCAAGAATTGTACGAAGATATGGATGTTGTCGAGCAACTAACTAACTTATCATTGAAAGATTTGGAGAATGACATTGACGAATTTTTAAATCCAGTGAAAGAAGAAAAAAAAGAAGAGAAAAAGAGAGCAATAAAACCATTTGAATTCCCATTGTTTGGCGCGATAAAAGGATTTGCTGATTCTGCCGTTGCTGTAAATAAAGGAATGCTTAACTTCTTGAATTTAGGAAGCAGCGGGAAATATTCTTATGAAATTGGATTAGTAAAGAAGAAAGCACAAGAAACTGCCTTGAAAAATACTTTCGTCGTTTATGATGTATACAAAAAAACTCATGGAATGATGTCCTGGTAAGAATGATCAAGAGCCTATTAATAGAACTTGAAAAAATAAAGGATATTCAGTCAAAAAAGGCTTTTCTAAAAACAGCGTTAAAATCATATTCTGAAAAAAAGACCATTGATAAGATAAATTCTATGATTATAGAGCTAGAAAAAATAGAAAAAGAAAATTCTGAATCCAAATCAAAAATTGACGATAATATTATTTCTCAAAGGCTAGAGCAAATAACTAACAATGTTTCTAGAATGACTATAACCAATGTAGAAGAGGCTCCAAAATACGATCCAAATATATCAAACAATTTCAATAATCAATCAAATAGGCAAGATTCTAGGTTAAACTCAGAATCTCTTGAAGATATTGCTTCTAATCAATCAAATCTTAATCCCAGAAATATTGATAATGAAAGGCCCTTAACTAGAGAGATTAATCAAGAGGATAATCTTACGGATTACATAGCAAGTTTTTCCAATTCTAGTAATGAACGAGCATCTAATGTAAAAACACCCTATAAAAATCTAGAAGATTTCCGTAGAAGTGTAGAAAAGATTGATATTGATCTATTAAGAAGTGAAAATTATGTTAGACCCATTATGAGGACTACAGATTATATAGTGAATAATCCAGAAGAGCGTGAAAATCTAAAATGGACATCTAACATAAATATTGATCATAGAAGAATTGAATCTATAGAAGATTCTAAGTACTCCGCTGATGTAGTGGAAAACATTAAAAAGCAAAAGAAACATTTCGAAAAAGAGTACATCTAAAATGACATCAATGAATTTCCATAGTGAACCTGAAGATAGCTTTTCATCTAGGCCATATTATTCGGCCAGCAGATTGGCATCAACTACTTCTATTAGGACTCCAAATCAATTGTATGAATTACAGCTAAGGCTTAACGCAGGAGTGAAAAATGTAGAAATCTCCGGGCCATTGCAGCCTGAATCATTTGAGCAGATTCCGGAGCAGCATTTTGTGGAGATGCGACGTTTGGCTAAATTGACTGGTGCGCAAGTCTCGTTGCATGCGCCAATGTTTGATTTGTCTGGTTTTGATCAAAGAGGCGAGTGGAAAGAGCAGAACAGAGAAGCAACAGAATATCAATTCAAGAGCATCATTGATCGCGCTAATATGTTAAGCCCAGATGGAAATATTCCAATCACAGTTCACACTAACGGTGGCTTGCCCACAACAATTCCAGATAAGTCTCTCGGTAGATACACAAAAGAAAAAGCTGAAGAGATTGGAATGCCCTATTTAGCCGGCCGCGAAATTCCAAGAGCCACAATGGCCATTGACCAAGAAGAAGGTCGTTTATTGCCTGTTGAATTTGAGCAAAAAAGTTATATTACTGGAAAAAGAGATTGGACTCCTCTTGAAAGGATAGGCAATGCTAACGCTACTAAATGGCAGCAAGAAAGCATGAGACTATTGAGCATGCAAAAAATATATGCAGAACGTCAATCTGATATGGAAAATAAATATTGGAACAACGTAGCATTGATAGAAGCTCATGAAAGAGGAATTCAGCTAAATGAGCAAGATCATCAGAAAGTTTCAAGAGCACTTCAAGATATTAATGTAGATCGTGCACATATGCAAGAGATTGATCAAGACATGCGAGCTGCTTTAAATGAAATGTATCATAAAGTTACAAAGTACGGAAAGGAAGGATCCATACGAGAAGGAGATCAAAAAAATATTCAATCACTTAGAGATACATGGGAAAATCAAATCAAGATTGATCAATTAGAAAGAGAAATACTAAAAGCAAAACAAATTAATGATCCCTATAAAATTCGAGAACTTGAATCTAAACACCAAAAGATGAAAAGTTCAGAATCAGAATATAATATGAATTTAAACAATGCAATGTTATCTTTGGCCCAAATTAAGGCTCCAGAAGTTCTAATTCCTGTTGATGATTTCGTGGCTAAGAAAGCAAAAGAAACAATAGTCAATACTGCAATGTATGCTTACAAAAATTATGGGGAAAAAGCTCCAGTAATTGCAGTTGAAAACTGGTATCCAGACACCCCATTATCTCGCGGAGAGACATTTCAAACATTTATTACTGATACAAAAAAAGAATTTGCTCAGCAATTGATGAAAGAAAAAGGCCTTAATCAGAATCAGGCTCAAGATGTAGCAAATAGATTGATTGGAGCAACATGGGATGTAGCGCATATTAATTTGCTTAGAAAATATGGTTATTCGAAAGAAGATATAGTTGCAGAAGCTCAAAAGGTTCGCGGAGCTGATATTAAAAAAATACATCTAGCCGATAATTTTGGCTACAGTGACGCTCATCTAGTGACTGGTATGGGAAATGTTCCAACATTTGAGCAATTAGCAGTATTAGAAAAAACAGGCTTGAGAAAAGACATTCCTATGATAGGCGAGTTTGGAATGTTTGATGTAGAATTCAAGGAAAGCTCTGTTCCATATGCTTTAGAAGCTCTGAACAGCCCGTTGTATTCAATGAACAATTCACCTTTATGGAGATCTTCTCGCGAGCAATATCCTGATTATTTCGGCGGTTATGGCATGGTTCTTCCTGATATGCACTTCAAGGAGTTTTATGGAGCAGGTTTTTCTAATCTTCCTAAAGAGCTCGGCGGGCAAATGGCCGGAGATAGATCAAGATTTAGCGGAACTCCAAATCAATAGTTTAATAAATAAAAGATTTCATTAAAATAAAAAAAAGAGGGGTGAAAAATTGCCTAAAGAAAGGGTAAGTTCTCAGCAACAAAGAAGTAAACCTTTATCAAATAATTATGATATTGCATATGATTTTGCATCTAAAGCATATCAAAAATTTCGGGAAGTAATTAAAAGTATCGTCCTATTTGGATCAGTTTCTAAAAGCCAAGATGTACAAGGATCAGACATTGATATAATTATTATTGTTGATGATGCTTCTGTTGCATGGGATCAGGAATTAATTGCATGGTATCGCGAAGAACTTGGCAAGATAGCTTCTACACAAAATTATTCCAAAGAAATTCACATTAACACTGTCACGTTATCGGCTTTCTGGGAAGAAGTGAAGGCCGGAACTCCTGTAGTCATGAATATTATTCGTTATGGCCAGCCTTTGATTGACTTCGGCGGATTTTTTGAGCCATTAAAAGTTTTATTAGCTAAAGGCCGTATAAAACCTTCGCCGGAAGCCATATTCACAACATTACGAAGAGCACCAGAGCATATTGATAGAGCTAAATTAAATATATTGAGTTCTATGGAAAATCTTTATTGGGCTATGGTTGATTCGGCTCATTCTGCGCTGATGGCTGCTAATCAAGTGCCCCCAAGTCCAGAGCATATATCTGAAATGCTTCAAGAGGTTTTCGTGAATTCCGGTGCATTAGACAAAAAATATGTTGATTATTACAATAATATTTATTCATTAACAAAAAATATCGCTCATGGCAACATAAATGACATAAGAGCCCAAGAAATAGATGAACACTTGTCAAAAGCTATTGAATTTGAACAAGTTATGCGTCTTATATCCTCTAAATTAATCGAAGATGAAAAAATAGTCATGATGGAAAAGCATGATTTTAGATTGCCCCAAGCAGAAATGCTGCGAAAATTATCAGAGAATGTTCCTAATCCTAATATTGTAAATAGAAGTTCACAGCAGTTGGATTTTCCGACATTCTCTCCACAAGCTGAAGAATATCAATCTCAAATTGATGATTTGAATAATAAGAACAAAGAATTGATGTCGCAGATAATGCAGTATAAAAATCAACTAGAAAATACTCAAACTGACAAGAAACTTCCTAAACAAACAGCATTAGAGAAAAGATCTGAACTTTCTCATTATAGGAAAAGACTTGAGCAATTAGAGCATCAAAACTCGTCTTTGATGACAGAAATTCCAGAGCTTAAGAAAACTATACAAGAATTCCAATTAAAAAACAAAGATCTTAATGTTCAACTAACAAAATTACAGGAAGCCCAAAAGCCTAAGGAAATGGACTTTCCAGAGTTCAATCCAGAGCTAGAGAAATTAAGGGATTCAAACAAAGATCTTATTTTTCAAACAAAGACTTTAGATCTAAAAGTAAAAGAGCTAACCAAGCCTAGCGAGAGAAAACTAAAGATAGCTACTCTTAGAGAGAAAATAACCAAACTAGAAGATCAAAATAGATCTCTAAGCGAAAAACTTCCAGATTTAAGAAAGCAAATGGAAGAAATGAAATTGAAGAATTCTGATTTGGTAAAAGAATTGCAAAAACCAAAAGAAAAAGAGATGGATTTCCCTGCATTCAATCCAGAGCTAGATACATTGAAGAAATCTAATTCAGAATTATCTACTCAAATAACTACACTAAAAACCCAATTAAAAGACTTAGATGAAAAAAATAAATTGCTTGTAAAAGACTCTCAAAAGCCTAAGGAAATGGACTTTCCAGATTTCAACCCAGAGCTAGATAATTTAAAAAAATCAAACTCAGAACTATCAACTCAAATAACAACTTTAAAAACTCAATTAAAAGATATAGATGAAAAGAATAAATTACTAATTAAAGAATCTCAAAAGCCAAAAGATATTGACTTTCCTATTTTTAATCCTGAACTTAATAAATTCAAAGACTCAAACAAAGAGCTTCTATCTCAAATAAAAACTCTAGAGTTAAGGGTAAAAGATCTAAGCAAACCTACTGACAAGAAAATAAAGATAACTTCTCTTAAAGAGCAAATCATGAAGCTACAAGATCAAAATAGATCTCTAAGCGAAAAACTTCCAGATTTAAGAAAGCAAATGGAAGAAATGAAATTTAAGTATATTAATTTGGCTAATGAATCCAAAAAACCCAAGGAAATGGACTTCCCAGATTTCAATCCAGAACTTGATAACTTGAAGAAATCCAATCAGACAATGAATTCACAAATTGAATCATTGAATAAAAAAGTTTCAGAATTAACTGACAAGAATTCAACATTGCTCAAAGAAGCAGAAAAAGCAAAAACAATTTCTGTTCCTAAAGTAGATTCAAAGTTAGAATCATTGAACAAGTCTAACATTGAAATGTCTTCTCAGATAATTGCTCTTAAGAAGACAATACAAGAATTAAATGATAAAAATAAATCATTAGCAAATGTAAAAAAAGCTGATGAAATGGCATTCCCAGAATTCAATCCAGAGCTAGAAAACTTAAAGAAATACAATAAAGACTTAGTATCTCAAGTATCTGATTATAAATCAAAGTTCAATGAATTAACTGAAAAACTAAAGCAAAGATTATCAGAACCAAAACCAGCTCAAAAACCAGATAATAAATATAAATCAAAGTTCAATGAATTAGAAGTTAAATTCAATAAGCTAAAACAAGAGGATTCTAAATTATCCACTAAGATTCCAAGCTACGAATCTAATATATCTAAATTAGAAAAACAAATCAAAGATCTAAAGACTCATCCTAAGATTGTAACAGTAACTAAACCTAAGATAGTCAAAGTTGTAAAGATAAAAGTTATTAAAAAATCAGCTCCAAAACCTATCAAAAAGAAATCTCCGCAAAAAGCTAAACCTAGAATTATTGTAAAGAAAAAAGCGACTAAACCCGTTAAGGTTAAACAAGTCAAAGTCGTAAATAAGATTGAGCCTAAAAAAGATTCATTGGCGTTCCCAGATTTCAAATCAGCTCAAAAACATACTTCTAAAGATTTAGAATTCCCAGATTTCAAATAATAAAAAATATTAAAAAATAAAATAAGAAATATTTTTAGGAATATTTAGCAAAATACATTGCTAAAGGTTCATAGCTTTCAGCTCTATGCTTGTCATCAACATTGTTTGCTGAATCTTTTATATATCCATCAAGTTTTGTTCTATCCAAAGATTCTGTTTCTTTGCCATCTTTGGTTTCCTTCTTAATGAAATGCTTTTGTACTAATTCAGCTCTCTTCATGTTAAGCATATCTGAAAATATTTGAGGTATTATATCTCTTGAAGGACCTCTTGATATGTAATCGAATAATCTGCTTATTTCTTTGTATTGTTTAGCTATTACTGCTTGCATAGCATTGAAATCTTGAGATTTTTCTACTGCTTCATATGTCTCTATCTCTCTGTGCAATTTAGCTGCTTCGGCATATTCTAGGCTTTTTGCATAAGCACCAACGCCAAATAATAATTGCAATACTTCTTCGTCTTTAGGTTTTCCCAAAGCACCGTTTAATATTGCTTCTAGATTAGTAGATGTTTCAGTAATAAA
>CAYHJT010000013.1:0-12892 GCA_964356985.1 Candidatus Woesearchaeota archaeon | reverse complement strand
TGAGTCAACGTGTAAATGTTTCCAGAAGCTAATGCTTGACAACTGTTAATATTAATTGCCGCTAAAGGGCCTATTGGTTGTTTTTTAGCTGCAGAATCTTCTTGTGGAACAATGTCTGCCAAAGGTTCTATCGTCGGAGGCAATCCAGGATCTTCTTGTGGAACAATGTCTGTATTTATTGGTGATCTAAATATTTGATTAAAGAAATTTGAGAAAAAATTATTTGATCCAGATTTAAGAACTTGTTTGTTATTTTGTGAATTGCTGTTAGAATTTATGTTTGGATTGTAAAAATATAATAATATTGTAACTATAACTAATATGCTTAAAATTAAAGCTAAATTATTCTTCTTCTTTCCTCTTTTCATCTAAATATTAATATTTTTTAACTATATATAAAGATTTTTATTTTTCATTCAATAATTGACATGACTCTTTAGGATTATTTTCAAAAATATAGCTTCCACTTATCAATATATTAGCACCAGCTTTTTTTACTATCTTAGATGTTTTATCATCAATATGCCCATCGACTTCTATTGGTAATTTAGTTATTTTTCTCAATTTTTTTATTTTTTCAACACTGGAATTAACAAATTTGCTTCCATAATATCCAGGATTTACAGTCATTACTAATACAAAATCAATATATTTTAAGTAAGGAATTATTTTTTTTATATCTGTACTAGGATTTAATGCCAACCCAACTTTAATTTTCTCAAATTTTAATTTTTTCAGAAGAAAATGTATATTTCTTGTAGATTCAACATGAATTACAACAGAATAGGGCCTTAATTCTATAAAATCGTCGATGTATTTTTCTGGTTCTTTAATCATAAGGTGATATTCTACTTTTTGCCCGATTTTTATTTTTCTAAGATCTTTTGGCATTAAGCTTTTATTCTTGACAAATTTTCCGTCCATGACATCAACTTGAATGACTTTTGCAAATTTAACTAGGTTTATTCTTTTCTTGAAGTCTTTAATGTCATTTGTCAGAATTGACGGATAAACCTTTATCATTTTTTCTCAATTTTTTTTATTCTTCTTTTATGTCTTATATTATTTGAGAAGTCTACATTGAGCCATTTATGCAGTAATTTTTCTTGTTTTTCAAATTTTACTTTTCTTCCGCGCAAGCATAAAACATTAGAATCATTGTCTTTTCTGGACATTTCGGCGCTGTATTTATCATAAGCCACAGCCGCCCTTATTCCTTTGTATCTATTTGCAACTATCACCATTCCAGTACCAGTTCCGCATATCAATAGACCCTTGCTTTTTTTATCTTTAATCACTTTTTTACATACTTTCTGGGCAAAATCAGGATAGTCATTTTTTTCTTTGCTGGAGTAAGTTCCCAAGTCGACAAAATCAAGTTTTTTGTCTTGCAAATATTTTTTCAAGTACTCTTTAAGATTATAACCTGCATGATCCGCGCCAATATAAATTACCATTTTATATCACATCTTTCTTCAATTTTAATATCATGTTTTTTTATGAATTTAATGGCTTCATTGTAATTGATTATTCCCACTGTAGCACCATAATTTTGAAGTACATGTACCGCATTAGCAGCCCCAATTTTCAAAGAAGTTTCGATGTTGTTATTTATTATGTAGCTTGACAATAATGCCGATGAAAAAGCATCTCCTGCTCCAAGGGTGCTTACAATTTTTACCTTATATGGTTTTAATGAATAAGTACATTTTCCATCAATCACATTTATTTTATTATGCCCATCAGTTATTACAACGATTTCAGGGCCCAGTTTTTTAAGCTCAAGCAATAATTTTTTAGCGCTAAATTTTTTTCCTATTACAAGAGTAGCTTCTTCTTTGTTCAATACTAATATTGTAGTATATTTAAGAAGTTTATACAATCCTTCTTTGCCTTTAGAAGCTAAATAAGTACTGGGATTAAATAATATCTTTATTCTTTTTTTGAAAGCGTGCTCAACAACTTTTTCAGCAGTCTTAAAACTCTCGCCTAACATAGTCCCTAAATATATCCAAGAAGAATTTATTTTCTTCATACTGAAATCATTAATGCTTAAATGATCACTAGCTCCTTTATGGCTTAGCGCTATTCTATCCTGATCTTTTTTACCAACAATTATCAAAGAAAACGCAGTGTCGTATTTTTTTGATTTCAATCCTTCTAGAATTATTTTTTTTGATTTCAATCTTTGCTTTAAAAACTCAGAATTTTCATCATCACCGATTTTAGATATTAATTTTACTTTCAACCCAAAATTAGCCAAGGTAGCCGCAGCATTTCCGCCACCGCCGCCAGTTTCAGTGATGTACTTGTCTATTAATATTTTATTTCCGGGTTTTAGCTGATCTTTAATGCTGTTTACAGTGATGAAATTATCTATGCTTAAAGAGCCTAGCACTATTACATCATACTTATCGCCAAAAATTAATATCACCTCTTAGCTTATGAAAAGAAAATGTTTTATATAAATTTTGCTAATACATCATTATTTGTATGTCTTTTCCAATTATCTTTGAAATCTGCTTTATCAAATGCCCATTTATCATCAATTTGCTTGGAACTTTTTGCTTTGACATGAAATCATCTATTTCTTGAGTATTAGACGCGTATACTTCTTTAAAATTAATGCCATTTTCTACATCAATCTTTAATACACTCTTTTCTTTGTCATTGATGTCTTTTATCAAGAATGCATTTTTATCAAGCATCAAGAATTCACCGGTTTTATCCCCGTAGCTGAATCTCAATTTGCTTCTTTCTATTTCGATTAATTTCTTTCTCTGCATCAGATCAGCTATAGTTCTAATGAATAATCTGGCGTCTTTCCTGACTTTTTCTGCTTCTGCTTTAGATAATTTGTTTAATTGGAAATCTTTCTTGGCTTTTTTTATTTCTTTTAATGTTAATGATAATTTTTCATGAATTCCGTTTTTCTTGAAATATGCTCCAAGAACTTTTTCTAGGTTTGCCTCTGTGAATTTTATGTTGTTTTCTTTCAACAAATCCTTTGAGGCATTTATACAGGTATTGTAGACTTCAATTATGCTTTCAGATTCTCTGCGTTTCTCTATTTGATTGAATAATTTCTTTACTCTCTTGATATAGATATCTGCATCTTTGATCATCTTATCTAATTGAGTTCCAGTAATATCTGTGATTTTACCATGCTCTATATCTTTGAAAGTCTTGACAGTATTTTCTAAAATTTTCACATATTTTATTTCGATTAATTTTTCTTTCTTGGATAATATCTCATCAAATAATCTTATAGTTTCTTTCGGTGTCGGGGGATTTACCCCATAAAGCATTAGTGCTGCTTGGCTTGGATTCAACACAGCATAATAAACATCTTCAGCGGCGATTCCTAGAAATTTCTTTTTTGCCCTTTCAATTAGTTTATCGCCGACATCCATTTGCATATCGATTGCTTCAGAGCTTGGTTTTATTCTGCCCATCTGTAATAATAATTTCCAAGGCATGAAAACGCTTCTATCATACAGTGGAACTCCGTCTCTTAAGAATGTGAATATTACTGGGTTTGCATCCTTGATGCTTTCCCAGAAATCAGTTAATATATATACTTGAATATGGAAACTTTTCTTTACTCCAGTTATATCTTGAGCTTCGAATCCTTGTGTTATTATTATATTTCTTAGCCTTTCTCTTAATTCATAGCGAGACATTTTTTTGACATCAGTATCATCAATTATGACATAAACATCAATATCATAGCTTTTTTCTCCTCTGAACAAAGAACCGGCGGCAACATAGCTTACTATGTATTTGTCAAATTTTTTCAATACCATTGATTTATGGACTTCAGAAATTCTTAATGCTGCTAATAAGTCTGCAGGATCATAAACATGAGAACCCATCGCAATCTCCTGTAATATAGAATATTTTCCATCATACATGCTTTCTCTTAGTTCACTTAATAGCATGATAATCGGCTTTATGTTTTTGTCAATTGACAATGCATGGCTATCAATTGCCTTGAATAGCTTAGATCCAAGCTCTTCCCTTGTCATTTTTTTAGAATCAGAATCATCTATTACTACTAGAACTTCTATGGAATCTTTTAATTCCTTGAGTTCTTCATCATTCTTGCCTTCCTCTTTTTTTAGCCTAGCTATTTCCTCATTGATTTTTTGGGGGTTTGGAATGAGCATAGCTACTCCAAGAATGTACTTGTCAAATTCCTTCACAATTTTATCTTTAAAAGAAGTAAGCTTGCCTTGTATCTGTTTTGCCTTTTCCTTCATTTCTTCTGTAATCTTATATTTGTCAGAAGAATTAATTTCAGGATTTTGAGCCATATTCATAATTTTTGTTATTATATTTTTAAATCTTTTGTTTCACTAACATATTGTAATAAACTAACCGCCACTTATCACGCTTAATAATTCTAATTTATCTTTGTCATTAAGCTTAGTGTCTTCGTCTAGAACTTCTCTATTTCTAGTAACTATTATTGTAGTAGAATTAATACTTATTTTTTTCAACAGATCTTTCACAATGCTATTTTTTGGTACATCAACTTTTAATGTTTTTTCAGGCCTTTGAATCTTGACTTCTATTTTCATAAAAATTTAATAGATTTCTTGATTTAAAATTGTTCCTATTATATCTCTCAAAGTATAAAAAATAAATAAATAAGCTTATCATGTAGGATTGCATTGCCCATTAAAGCATCCAAATGGGCAGCTATATTGAGTAGAATTTATCCATCCCACATTTGATCCTTCGCAATAGTATTCTTTTAACATTAAATTATTAATGCAAAAATCTTTATTCTTATATGGCACAAAATTAATTTCATCAAATCTTATTCTTGTTTCACTGCTAACATTATAATTTATTCCATTATCGTTGTCTTCACATATAGTATAATTTTTTACATATTTTTTACATACATTATTCTCACATACAGCCCTTGCTATCAATGTTTCGTTGAACATGCATTCATTTGTCTTACAATAAGACCCATTTATCCAATCTCGAGGATCCACATTTGGAACGCCTTCGCAGCTACATACACTCATGATTAGTTTACAATCTGAAGTATAGTTACATACATTCGGTGGTACTCCGAACTTTGCACAAGATTCAAATTCACATTTTGGAGGCACTCTTAAAACATTTCCAACATTCCAGCAATTTTTTACATCTTTTGGGCATGTTACGGTGATATTTTGAGTGTTATTATTATTCCATATAGGAACATTATTAGGAGTAGTGTTGTTTACGGGATTTGAAGCAGGATTGTTATTAGTGGTATTTATGGGAGGAATCTTTGGAGTTTCTTTGATGCCAAAACAATTAGATAAGTTTCTAACGCATTTAGAAATTGATGTGTTTCCTTCGCCATTAAAATCTTCAGCACAGCCACTAATGAAGATAACTAATATCAATAATGAAGATAAAATTAATAGATTATATTTACTCATATCATAAAATTAGTAATGTATCATTATTAAATCTAACTAACAACCATCAAGTAATTATAAATAAAATAGAAATAAAAATTAAAGAAAGAGATTTAGTTTTTCTTTACTAAGTCTATGCACATACCGGCTGCTACTGTGTTACCAGCATCTCTTACGGCGAATCTTGCCATATGAGGAATGTCCTTTTGTCTTTCAATTACTAAAGGTTTTGTTGGTTTTACTTGTACAATAGCTACTTCTCCGTTCTTTAACATGTCAGGGTTTTCTTGGATTGTCTCTCCTGTTGAAGGATTGATTTTCCTTAATATCTTTGTTATTTGACATGCTACTTGAGCAGTGTGTATGTGGAATACTGGTGTATATCCGATAGTCAATACGCTTGGGTGATTGATTACAACGATTTGTGCTGTAAATTCACTTGCTACTGTTGGTATGCTATCAGGATGTCCTAGAACATCTCCACGAGCTATGTCTTTTTTACCAACGCCTCTTACATTGAATCCAATATTGTCTCCAGGTAATGCTTCGGTAATTTGTTCGTGATGCATTTCAATAGTTTTTACTTCTCCAGATACACCTTTACCTTCTCTTCCAGGTACGATTATTACTTTATCGTTTAATTTCATAATTCCAGTTTCAACTCTTCCTACTGGGACTACTCCAATTCCGGTGATGTTATAAACATCTTGAATCGGTAATCTTAATGGAAGTTGTGTTGGTTTTTCTGGCTCTACGAAAATATCAAATTGCTCTAATAATGTAGGTCCTGTGTACCAATTTAAGTTAGTTGATCGAGTTGCTACATTGTCGCCTTTGAAACCAGATCCTGGTATAAAAGAGACTTTGTCAGTATTGTAACCAACGCTTTTTAATAATGTAGTTACTTGTGTTTTTATCTCATCAAATTTCTTCTGTTCAAAGTTTACAGCATCCATTTTGTTTACCCATACTGCTATTTGATTTACACCCATGACTTTCAATAGTCTTGCGTGTTCTTGAGTTTGGGCCATTACTCCATCAGTTGCTGCTACTACTAGAATAGCGATATCAGCTTGTGAAGCTCCGGTAATCATGTTCTTGATGAAGTCTTTGTGACCAGGTGCATCAATAATTGTATACTCGTATTTTGGAGTAATAAATTTCTGATGACTTAAGTCGATTGTAACTCCTCTTTCTTGCTCTTCTTTCAAATTATCCATTACGAAAGCGAACTCGAATCCTACTTTACCGACTTCTTGTGCTCTTTCCTTTAATTTTCTTAATGTTTGTTCATCTACGTTCTTGGTATCATACAATAATCTACCGACTGTTGTTGATTTACCATGATCTACATGCCCAACGAATATAATATTTAAGTGTGGTTTTGTTTTAGCCATCTTATTTAACTCTCCTTGTTTTTTAATTGATTATAATAAAGTTTGGATTAATAGGCAATTTATAAATCTTTTGATTTTTCAATCATGAAATGTCGACTGAAATGTTTATTAGTGATGATAAGAAGTTGTTTATCTCATTATGTTTAAAAATTATTAATAAAAATAAAAAAGAAATAAAAGAAAAAACTTAGTAATAAGTTTTTCCGCCTTCTTCTTCGTCTTTACCACCAAGTTTTCTTGCAGCTAGTATCAATCCAAGTATTACTAATACTATTAATAATACGATGAATCCTATTTCTAATCCGCTTCTTAAGCTTGTGAATGTGGTACCGCCAGAGCTTCCGTCTACTCTAACTGTTACTGGAATTTGTTTTATAATGTTGTTTCCAGATTTAACTGTTAATGTAATCGGATTTGTTGAGGCTTGTGCGTTTTCATTTGCGCTTACATAGACAAACATTTCTCCACTATTGTCAGGAGCTACTGTTACTGTTGCAGGGTCTGATCTTGACGCACCCCAACTTGAAACACCAGCTACATCTGTAGTGAATGTCATTGCTTTGTTGTCTAAGTTTGTTACCATTATCTTGAATACAGCACCTTTTCCAGGTTGTACAGTTTGTGCGGTTGTGTCAACATTTATTGATAATGTGTCTGATCCAGTTATTCCTGTATCTGATCCACCAGTAACTGTTAAGACATATGTTTTCTTTTCAGTTGTATGCCCTCTATTGTATGTAACAAGGAAATTCAAGGTGTATGTTCCTGCAGGTGTATTTGCTGGTATCTTCAAGAAAAGTTCATCGCTTGACGCACTTACTTTATCGTTGTCATTATCGTTTTCGTCTAATGTAGTTTGGTCAACTAATCTGTCGATGAATGTCTTTGTAGATAATCCAAGTTCAGGTATGTTCATTTGTACTTGAATGTCTCTTTCTATCTTGTCTCCAAGGTTTTCTACTCTGACTGTACCGAATACGTTTTTACCTGCTTCTACTGTTAAACCAGGATTTACGTTGACATCCATTATGTTTAATGCATGTCTTACTTCATTTATGTTAACATAATATTCATATTCTATGCTATTGTCGCTATCATAGACTTCGACGTGCAATGTATCTCTGTCATTGTTCATTTCGAAATCTGCTGGAATTTCTAATTTTAATGTTTTCTTGTATGTTACTCCAGGATTTACATCGAATAAATCGGATGTATCTTGAATGTCTCCATACTCGTAACCGCCTATCCAGGCTTTTATTTTTACATCTTCTGCAGATGCATTTCCTTTAACCCATACTTCTACTGTAGAGGTTGTTCCTCTTTCTACGTAAACAACGTCATTGTTTGAAATATCTGTGCTATCTAATTTTACTTTTTCTATAGTATAGCTGCCAGAATCCAATGATTTGACGCTTGTTCCTAATAATAAAAATAATACTAATAGGACACTAAAAATACTAAAGGTTCTATTCATTTTTCTTAACCCCCAATGTGTTTTTTTATTCATTTTATAGTTATAAACTGCTTTATATACTTTTTGGTAGTAGTAATTAAACTACCCTAAATTCTATAGCCTCAGTCTCTTGCGACTTTTGATTTGATATCCAGGATTTTAAAGCATAGTATCCTGACTCTGTATTTTCTGGTATGTCTATATAAAATATCTTAAGGCGTTGATCGTTTTTGTTAAGATTGTTTACCATTACTTGGTTTATTATTCCTAGCTCTGGAATTGTTAATCTTAGCTTTATGCCATCTTCGTTTGATGTACCATCATTCATAATCCTTGTGTAAACCATTAATGTATCTCCCGCATGTACTGTATCTTTTTCAAAATACAGGCTTGTAGTTCTTAATTTATGGGTATCCCCATTAAATTTAGTTATATTATTATCGATTCCAGAACCCAGTACATTAATTCTTATTGTCTGATAGTCTTCTCCGCCGAAATTATCTCTTACAATTACTCTTACTGAATATGATCCTCTATCTCCGACTCTGGTTTGCCATTCTCCGTTGCTGTTGATAGGCGATCCGTAGATGAATTGCAAGACATCATTATCAGCATCTGAAGCGTATGCAAATATCTTTACTAAGTTTCCTTCATTTACTGTAATACCCCCTATATTATCTAATACTGGCCTTCTGTTAAGGTCATTTACTCTGATTCTTATGGTTTGGTAGTCTGTAAGAATTCCGTCAGAAACCTTGAATGTTACTTCAAAATCTTTATGCGGATTAACTCCTAATAAGTATAAAGCTTGATTTACCAAGTCATGATCTACTGTTTCGTAATTTGGTTTATAGTCAAATTCATTTGTTCTTGTATTGAATGTAGCATCATTTGGCATGTTAATTACATAATAGTTTAATTTTCTGTTTCCGTTGTAATCAGAGCTTACTATGAATTTTAAATCCTGATTTTCATTTATGTATTTATTGCCGATATTTCTTAGATTCAAGAATACTTCTCCATTTTGTCCATGAACTATTGATTGTATTGTTTCTGTTTCATCTAAGTTTTCTTTTCCGTTGCATATAGGATCGTTTGCAATTCCGTTTACTTCTATTGTATAAGTTCCGTTTTGTGTTGGAACCCAGTTGAAGCTAAAATCTACAGGACTTACTGTATCCGAATTTTTAACTATTATTTTTGATTCTTGCTTTACTAAGTTATTTGTAGAATCATAAATCTTTAAGTTAACATCTGTTGCTAATGCAATTAATATTCCATTTGTACTTCTATAGTTTGATATCTTATTTGCTTTGATTTGGACATTTTCATTTACATTAGGTTCAATTACACTTGTTCTTAAGTTATTGATTAATGTGTAGCATTTGTCTAATGAGTTTACTACAACACTGAATTCAGATATTGCACTTTGCTGTACTTCGCTAGAGCATTGATTATCAACTACATCAGTTGTGATTACCGCTTTATATAATCCTCTAGTTTGTGGAACCCATTCGAATGTCAAGTCTTCGCTTGAATCCATATAGATGTTTAGCATTTGTGTTCTTTGAAATATAACTTCGTTGTTTGAATTGTAAATTTTTAATACAACTTTAGTATTTGCAGAATAATAATCTCTGTATTGCTGTGGCACATATTCTGGAGTATCTGATGTTGAGCTAAATGCAGAATAAGTTGTAGCATCTAATTGTGTTTTTACTTTTATTTGTATTGGAAGATTTGGATTCTCTGCGTTGATTATTCTAAAGTCTTGTATTGGGCTTGCACATGAAGCTTTTTTTACAAAATTTACATTGTATGTTGTTGATCCGCTTCCACCCCAATTTGCATAATACTCCATTGGCAAATATCCCTCTTTGTAAAAATAAAGGGCATAGCCAAAATCTTTTATTTCTACGTTAGTCGGGAATGTGACTTTTATATCCGTATTTGGTGGTGAATCATTCGAATTTCCATAATTATGACTGCCTGTGAAACTAGGTGTAGTTACATTTATACAACTAGCATCCAAGCAATTATAAATCAAGAAATTTACATTATTTATACCATTACCTTGAGAATCAAGAAAGTTATAAGTTACTTCAGCATTAGCTAAAGCGTTAATACTGAACAATAAAAAGAATAATATTGATATTACTGTTAAAAATTTTTCTTTTGCTTTCATTTTAGTGTTGCCCCTATATTCTATTTACTTTAATGAATTCCTGGTCCGCCAGTTTGTTTGCCAGTTATTCCAGTTTCTTTATTGTCTTTCTTTTTGCATAGTTGAACAATTTCATAACCTGCGCCACCAAGAATTAATGCTCCCAATATATAATAGCCAGCCCCATGTTTTCCCCTTTCATTATTGAAATCTTTAGCTAGTCGGTCATTAACTCTTTGTAATTGATCTTGAGAAACTGTGCTAGTATCACTTTGAGATTGAACTTTGGATTCTAAAGAATCTTTATGAGTTTTTGATTCTTTTTTAGCTGCTTTAGGTTGATGTGATGTAGATTCTTTTTTTGGAGATTGATATTGGTAAACTGTGTCTGCTGCTACTGGAGTTGATACATGGCTAGTGTCTCTGTTGATGTTGTTATAAGTTGTTGATGATGTTTTGGTTGTTTGTCTATTGTAGTTATTTCCTGAATATTTTTCAGAATTTCTTGTAGATATTCTTTCTACTGCTGAGCTATCTGGTAAGTTTTTTACTTTTGATTCTAGATTGCTTAATCTTGTATTTGTTGAATCAGAAGTTGATCTTTCGATTAATCTCGGAGCGTCTATTAATTCTAATTTTCCTTCTTTTCCCATAACCCATGTAGCGTTTCCATTTCTTACTACATAATTTCTTATGATTTTTCCACCCATTAATCCACCAGCCCATAATTCCTTTATGTCTATTGCATAGACTTGTGGTTGGTTTCCAGAAGCTTTTGTTGTTCTTGGACCATAGATTATGTGGGGATTTCCCCTTTTATCAAATGTTACATGAGCATCTCTTAATATTGTAAATGTGGTGTCTTGTGTTCTATATGCCAATGGTGTCCAGCTTGAGCTTTTTCCGTATTCGGCATTTGGTTCTTGTACTGGAGATTTAGGCATTGAATATGGTTTAGCTGGTGCGGCATAACTCACTCCAGGCAATCCCATAGAATATAATTGCCCAGCGACTAATGCTGTAGAAATAACTTTATTTAATTTATTTTTTAAAGAATAATCTGTATTCATTTTTTAAGCCCCCTTAGTTGCTATTATTAGCTGTTATTATATATCTTGAAACACAAAAACTAATTTATAAAGGTTTCGATTTGTAACCATTTTATAATAGTTACACTTATTTAATTCCTGGATTTGAATCTACCACCGGAATTGAAGTTGAGCTACGATCTTTTGTCAATATTCAAATCAATGCGCCTGCAACAACCGCACTCGCGCCTAAAATTATCGGTTTGTAATTATTCTTATGAGTTTTAGAATCCTCAACAACATAATTTAAACCTCTAAGTTTTGGAACATTTAGACTATCTAAATTTTGAATATTCAATGGAATAATCTTTACTGGCCCGTCTAAACTTACCCTATAAGCTCCAAGTATAGACTGCCTATTTGTTAATTGAAGAGATTGTTCTCTTAATCTCATAGAATCATTTGCAATTCTTTCTGCAACAATTGAAGCATACGCACTTTCTAAGCTTTTTGTATTAAGAGCAACCAGTCTTACTGGTTTGCCAACTTTTAATGCATATGATTTTGATTTAGACAATCTTAATTTAGCAGTTGGAAACTGTTCTGTTGAACTTAATGCGTTATTGACGATTCTATCTCTAATCATTAATATTCTTAGGCTATCTATATATTGCGGAGAAATTTCCCTTGTCGCTACTAAAGTGTCAGGTTTTAATTTTTGATTATATGTAGTTGTTCTGAGCTTTATATTGTGGTTTTGATAAGATGGATAATCCTTCCTTTCACCAATTGGAATAATACTACTCAAATTATTTACGTGTATTGTATCTTCTATGGATTTTTTGTGAGTTATTTTTTGCACAGCTATTTTTATGGGTTTTGGACTTATTATAACATGCCCATTGATTAATTCAAAATGCACATTTTCCGAGTAAACATCCACATCTACATCTCCGTAAGAATTCCATTTGAATAAAGATCGATTGTCGAATAACTGCTTATAAAAATCAGGATCTATTACTGTTTGAACTCCATTGCCCAATCCATCTATATATAAAGAATTGTTGCTTGGCCTATAAGTTATTTGGACACTGTCTTTATTGTAAACCATGAATATTTTATTTTTATTGGAATTTTCTCTAAGGAATTCTTGAGCGTCTTTATAGTCGGTTTTGAAATATGCAGAATAAGCTATTTCTGGCAATAATCCAGAAAAGAACATCGAGGTGCTTAAAATTACAGGAATGGATTTTCTCTTAAGATTTTTTAATGAGGTATTTACTATTTTTTCTAATGTCATTTTAACGATAATGTTTATATATTTTGTAGAATCGTGATTAAATAATATGTTTATAAAGCTATTCAATGTCAATGGGCCTAGTTGAAAATCTATAAAAATGTTTATTAACTCAGGCAGCTTTCGC
>CAYHJT010000012.1:0-13198 GCA_964356985.1 Candidatus Woesearchaeota archaeon | reverse complement strand
GCTTACGACTTCTTTTGTTCATTGGCGTTCTTACGTGTGTGTTTCCTTTATAATTTAAAATTTATAAAAAACAAAGCAATTGATATTCAAGACCTTAAGCAAAGATCCATTAGGTACAGAATTACAAGAGCTATATTTCCAAATGGTAAAAAGAGTATATGAAAATACTCAAACAGAGTCATATAGGGCAGCACCATCTAAAGAAGTTAAAATAATAAACGGAGCAAAATGATAGAAAGTTTTATATATATCTATAACTACAAAGGAGTAGTAAAATATGCCATATAAATCAAGAAATGCGTTGAGACTGGGTTTAGCAGCATTTTTAGGCGCATCAATAGCAATTGGTTGCAATCAAAATCAATCATACCCACCTGCACAAGATAGTATTACTTCTAATAATATATCTAACAAGTTTGGTTACATTGGATCAAGATCTAATTTTGATAAATCACTTTATGTTGAAGGTTTTAAAATCGGAGACAGGATAGTAATTCATTCTTTGCAAGACCCATTGAGTTTAAAAGATAAAAATCCTGAAACAAGAAAAGAAGCAATACTAGATTATCCAGCTTTTAATGATTATTTGGAATTAACAGGAAACTCAAAAGACAATTTAGTTGGTTCAGAATTATATAGTCTTGATGATTTAAGAGCATATGATCAAACATCAAACATTCCTAATTATAGCAATTTATTAATAGCCGATCAGTCAAAAGCATTAGCCGAATTATTCTCAAGAATATTTTTCTACACCGATAATCATTCTTTGTATACAAGAGATTCAGAAAATAATATAGAAAGGGCTAGAAGGGAAGATACTGATTTGTTTGTTCCAGTTATTGTAGGAAATAAGCCTTATGCTCTTGGAATACAAATTGATAACACTGGGGCGAAAGCAGACTCTTTGGAATCTAGAATAAATAAAACATACATCAAAAAGTAAAATTAATAAACAACAAAATGAAACCAAAAAACATAAGGGGTGGTTTAATGAAGATAAATAGATGTTTGTTAATAGCTATATTATTAATAATTCTATCTAATTTTTCTTTTGCAGACATAAAATCTGCGGCACCTCAGGCAGCTTCCTTTAATTATATTGATTCTGGCTCTGCCGAATCTGGCGGAGATATTTCTTTTGATATCAACTTGTTTAATTTGCAAGGAAGAAACGGGCAAAACATCCCGATTTCATTGTTCTACAGTTCTTCTAGTAATGATGTTTACAAAGAAGCAACAGAAGTCGGTTATGGCTTTAGCTTAGGGGCTGTTAGCATGATCACAAGATCCGTTAATGGTGTTCCCGATGATCTAAAAGATATTAATATCAGAAAAGACACAACTTGCGATGGACTGGAAAAATTCTATAAGGAAAATGGTTATTTATTTTATGAAGATTCTGATCCTAGCACTTATTCAGAAAAAACTCCTCCTTACAGTTATAAATGTCCATCGGCCGAGGGTTATTCTGATTTAGAGGGTGTAAAGGGATCCAATCCAGACAATTTCTATTTGTCAATAAATGGCGAATCAGTCAGCATGATGCTAGATTCAAATAATGTATTTAGATTTTCAAATTCAAAGCCATGGAAAATTTCTTACAATTATGATTCTTCCGGATCCAATGGCCTTACAGAATTTAGGATAGCAACCGAAGATGGAACAATTTATGTTTTCAAAGATTTGGGATTGACCACATCTAACTCAATCGATGTATGTGAGAGTGACTTGAATCTAGGGACTTCTTGCGCCGCTTATTCATGCGCTTCAGGTTGCAATTATCAGACTTCTGAGACGCAAAGGCCTTACACTTATGCCTGGCCTTTAGCTTACATATTAAGCAATAATTACAAGGAATACGATGGATTAGATCTAGATACAAATCCAGATGTTCAAGGGCCAGACATTAACGACTATGGAAATTGGATAAAATTTGATTATACTATTTTAGGCGATTTAAGCTCTGTAAATGCTTATTCTTATTCATTAAATTATTTGGCAGCATCCAATAACAAGAAAGATCATATGTTTTCAGATGCAAAAATTAAAAGCACTTCAACAGTAAAGAACTTTTATGTAAATGCAATAAATACCCCCACATATAGAGCAGATTTTTCATATTCTCCGCGAGGAGCTAGCTATGATACCAGCAAGCCAATTCTTATGAAGCTTGATTATATCATATTGAGGCAAAATCCTGATTTAGCAATTCCTTCTCCAATCTTGAAGAAGTTTGTCTTTAATTATTATCCAGCAACAGAATCAATTTTCGGTTATAGCGCAAATGGTAATGTAGTAAAAAAATTATCCTTAAAACAAATCCAGGAATTTGGCAAGACCGAAAGCTCTTTCATTCCTCCGACCAAATTTAATTATAACATTCCAAGTTCGTGTAGTGTTAACCAATATGGTTTATGCAACAATCAATTAGATTCTTTCCTTATAAAATCAGTTGAATATCCGACAGGTGGCAAGATAGAATATTCATTCGAGCCAGACAGCGTTAATTATATTCAAGATGTTTCCGTAGTTGGTGTAAGCGATGTTGCCGGTTCAGGCACGAGAATCAAGCAAATAACATCTTATGATGGAACTGGGCAGTCAACGTCAAAAAGATTTTCATATGGTTGGGGAGTAATGTCGCAAAATCCTTTCTGCGACAAAATTTATGGCACAAGTTCAGTATTGCTATGTCATAATGAATTATCTGGAAGTTATTATTACGATCTTAGCGACATTGGAAAAAGCGCAGTAAACAGTGTAATATATAACAGCGTAACAACTTGGTTAGAGCCTATTGTTGATAATGGATACACAACTACATATTACACTACTCCAAGAGATTACCTAAATGTTTGCGATAGTGACACCAGCTATTGTATGACTTCTTTAGGCTATAAGATTGGATTGCCTATGAAGACAAGATATTATTCTGGAAATTCTCAATTAACTAAAGAGATTCTTCGTACGTATTCACTAGATTCGGATTCTTACAGATATAACAATAACTATAATTCATGGAGTGGTTATGGATCCTATAAAGTTAAGATGCTCGACTGGAATCACTTTAATCAGCCATTTGGGGATTCAAACCTTGGCGCCCCTGATTCAAAATCAGAATATTCATTCATTTCGTCAGGTTCATTCATCACAAGGCAGCAAGTTCTTGATGAAGGAAAACTCACAAGCGTGATAGATTATGTTTATGATTCTAATGATATTCCAGGCTCTTCTGGTTTGCCAGGAATTAATTTTAATGGCCAGCCAAAAATAACAAGAGAGCATGTAATTGATTTATCATGCACTCCCAATCCATTTGCTTTACCAACAACACAATATTTAACTTTATATTATGATTGTGCACCTATTAAAGTAAAAGAAATAACAAATGAATATGCATTTAAAACAAACAATAACTTATATCAAAAAAATCTATTGAACCTTCCAGGGACTGATTCTGTAGGAGAAAGGATTTATAATTACCAGTCATGCGTGTCTTGTTCTGGAGGATATTCTTTAGCATCAACTTCACTAAAAACAGAATCATTGGATAAAAATTCTTATTCTTCTAATCTTAATCCTAACGAGCCTTCTCAGATATATCTAAGTTCTAGCTCTTCTTGGAACGATGCTAATAAAGACAATATTCAGCAATCTAGCGAATTTATCACAACAGATTATCTTAGCTACGACAGTTACGGAAATTTATTGAGTTTGCAAACTCCAGTTTATCAAAACGGGCAAAGGACAACTATTAACTATAGATATGATTCAATCTTTAAGTCAAACTTAATAAAATCTTGGAATTCTGTTCTAGGTTCTGAGCAAAGTCCGATAGTAAGCAATCAATATGATGAATTCGGAAACATTAAGAATATGCAGGATATAAATGGAGAATTAACAGAATATAATTATGATGGTCTTGGCAGACTTAAAAATATAGTAAGGCCCCTCGACTTAGAGCCATCTACTTCTTACGAATATTATTATGCAGAAAATTCTATCTCCGGCTCAAACTTGAATTATGTAGAAAAAAGCCAAGTAATAGATCCAAGCATGGAAATTTCTCTAGTGTCTAGGGATTTTGTAGATGGGCAAGGAAAATTAAAGCAATCTGCAGTAATAGAATCTGAAACTTCTACCATAAGGCAAAATCAAGATTATTATTCTAATGGATTAGTTAAAAAATCATACAAGCCTTTTAGGGATGCAGGGACAGCAACTTCAGGGACATTAAATCTTTTAGAGACTTTCAAAAGCAGGATTTACGCAGAGCCTGCGATGAAAAAATCTACAAAGGGCTATTCAATATTAACTAAATCAGAAGATCCTATTAAAATTCCAGAAGATGATTGTGATATAAGTGCTGGTCCTTGTAGCGTTGGTAGGGGGGATGTAGGTCCAAGTACTGGAACACTTTACATCACATCGAATCCAAGTGCAGCATTGGTTTATGTGGATAATTTATACAAAGGAAAGACATCAATTTTTGTTTATGATTTGCCTACCGGGAATAGAAATGTAAGATTAGAAAAGCCATCTTATTTCACTAAAACTATAACTTGCAACGTAGCTTATAATGCCGCCACCGATTGTGTAGGTAACCTTAATGGTTATGGTTCCGCCTATATAACTTCTATTCCAGAAGGTTCTAATGTTTACATAGATAATATATATCAAGGAATCAGCCCATTGAGCTTAAATCAAATATCATCAGGAAGTCACAATCTAAAAATAACTAAATCCGGCTATTATGATTATACAGACACATTAAGCATAACTACAGGGCAAGCTACAAATAAATTTACAATTTTATCTCAATTGCCTCCTGGAAGCATATCTATAACTACTAATCCAAGCGGAGCCCAAATATATGTTGACTCTGAATCTACTCCAAGAGGAGTTTCTCCAATCACTATCAGCAGCCTTAGCGTAGGTAATCATGAAGTCAAGGCAATAAAAGAAGATTATTATGATGCAATTCAGCAAGTACCAGTTTATTCGCTTCAAACTTCTTCATTAGACATTTCTTTGGTAGCATCAGCAAAATCGACAAAATTCACTTACACAAAAGATCCATCACAAAAATTATCGACAAAAATAAATCCAGACAATACATTTAGCAAAAACGAATATAGCTATGAGCAAGAGCCAACATCAATAAACACTTGTGGATATCAAAATGAGAGAGTATGTTCAGCTTCTTATTCAATGATGCAGGATGTTGGAGGGACTCTAGGAAGCTTAAATGAATGTAAGAATTTAATATGCCCATCTGTCTTCAACCAGAACACTTTTCAATGCCCATATTCTTGCCAAGGAAATAAAAACGGGATATGCGACGGAAAGGCTGTATCCGGCTCTACAGGATGTACTTCTATAAATTACGATTCTATAACTTATGATTCAGGAACTAATAGATGTAGCTGTGTTTTTGAAGCTAATGGCCCTAGCTACGGAGATGGAAAAGTTTTCAGTATTAACGCTAATAAGATACTTTCAGTATCAAAAACCACTGATGAAAATCAAAAGCAAACAACAGTTTATTATGATAGGTTAAATAATTTAGTGAAGCAAAAAGATTCAGATAATAATTTGATAACTTATGGATATAATGTGCTAGGAAAACCAACAATAATAACAAACAAATTAGGAATTACCACTTATAATTACTATGATACCCTAGGAAGATTAATACAGACAATAAATCCAGATTACGGAGACTTAATATTATTTTATGACAATAACAATAATCTAATCAAGAAAGATTATCGTAAATATATAACCTCTATATCAGAACAGAATAATCTGTTGAATCAAGAATCCAAAAAAGCAGAAAATATTGTTGCAGGATGTCCAAGTTATCATCTTCCGGAGTATGTAGCAATATCATCTAATCCTTCTGGTTTAACCGCAAGCATATCTGAGTCAGGAACAATACAATTAGGAACAACACCAACTCAGCCAATAAATATAGAATCTATATGTAGCATGGGTTACTTCACATTAACATTAACAGATTCATTGTCTAATCAACTCTCAATACCTGATCTTCAATTTGATATACTCCTTAACAATCATGTATTTGTTGATTACAATTATGTTAAGAATAATCCAATAAGTTATGCTTCTATGTTGATGCATGGTTCATTTGTGACGACTCCAGAATACTTTTATGGAGTCTCTCCAGCTGTTTACATAGACAATAATTTATTCACAAATAGTGTAAGTCCTAATTGCCAGGGCGGATCATGTAGCGGATACTTATCTAAATTATATTTGTTTGGAATGCCAAGCGGAAATCATTTAATCAAATTAGATTATGGTTCCGGCAATATAATCGAGACTAACTTTAACTTGCAGACTTCTATCGATGGAGAAATAAAAAATTCAGTATATCAATTTTCCACTTATTCATCTACAGGCAAAGGCCATATAATGGTGGATATGCCTTCTAGCGACTACATAATTATTGATGATTATTATCAGACAAAGGGCCCAGCATTAATTGTAAATGTCCCGGTAGGAACGCATAAAATATCTTTGGCATCTAATCCAACTTCTGTTTTCATGAATGTTCAAGTAGCAGAAAATCAAGTGCAATCAATAATTTTGAATCCTTCACAAACAGTGCCGGGAAGTTTGCATATTGTAACTAATATAGACAATGGTGGCGGAGCTTCAATAAAGCTAAACAATGAATACAAAGGAATTAGCCCATTGACTATAACTGATTTATCTCCATCAGTTTCATATACATTAGAAGTTTCAAAAGAAGGCTATGAAATATTATCAAGGCCTAATGTTCAAGTAAGCTCAAATACTGTGACTAACATAGAGCTAGATTTGATTCCATTGCCAGAAACTACTACTTATGAATATGATGGAATGAACAGGCTCAAGAAAGTAGTTTTACCAGATGAGCCAAGTATCATCTACACTTATGATGATTGCGGAACATATATGGAACCTTATTTGAGTCCTGCTGCAGCAGAGAATTCCAAGGGAAGATTATGCAGAGTTTCCAATGGTTACATAGTCAAGGAATTTATTTATGATGATCGCGGAAGAATAAGTTTAGAGTATTTTAAAATAGATAACAAGAAATTATTTAATGTATACAGATATGACTCTGCAGATAATCTAAATGCTTTAACAGGTCCAGGAGCAAAGACAATAATATATACCTATAATAATCTAAATCAGATTGACAGCATAATAGCAAATGGAGAAATATTCTCTCTACAGTATAATCCTGAAGGAACATTAAAAGACATTACTTATCCAAATTTATTGGTAAACTCATATACTTATAACTCTCGGGATATGATGGAAACTGTTAACATTAAAAAATCTTCATCAACAACTCCTTACTTATATGAAAAGCTTACATATGATGATATTGGCAATATAAAAACAATTGAAGATTTGTCTAGCAGTAATTCTGTTAAGCCAAAAACAGAGTTCATTTATGATTCAATGTACAGATTGACCAATGTACTAAATGCCAATGATCCTAACTCAATTGGTGGAAAATATTATAATTCCTACAAATATGATTATGATTTATCTGGAAACCGTCAAAAAGAAAACAACAACCAATATTATTATTCTTTAGATAATCCAAATAAACTAAATCAGGTAAGCAACAGTCCATATAATACATTAATAACAGATCTTACCTATGATAGCCACGGAAACATAAAATCAAAAACTTACAACAAAGAAAAAGAAATCTGCAATATAGGATATGGCATCGGACAAAATGGTGTTAAATATGTCATATTGGCTTTTGACGATTCAATACCTCTTGGATCAAAATTAAGGTTTGTATATGAAAAAAACGTTTTCAATAACAGAGAATTATTAAATTTACAGTCCAGTCATTATGAATGGGTTTCTACAGTAGTAATGCCTAATAGCAATCAAAATATAGTCTGCAATGGAAAGACATCATCTAGGATAGCAATAATAACAAATGCTTTGCCTTACGCCAATGTTCAATCACAGCGTTCAGATGATCAAGCGTTGCAAAATTCATGGTATGATTCATCAAAGATATTGCAGCACTTTAAATCATATGAATATGAAAGAATAACTGATAATTACATATACAATTCATTGAATCAGCTTAAAATAATAAGGCACAGCGATGGTTTATGCTCTAATTATTTATATGATGAAAATGGTTTAAGAATCAAGAAAATAGAGAATGGAAAAGCTACAAAGTACATTTATTCCGGAAACAATCCTATTTATGAAGAGTCTTATGCAGAAACAGCATCTTGCGGATATCAAGAAAGCACTTTCTTAGTATCAAGCCAGGATAATTTTGATTCTATAAATGGCGGAGTAGCTTGCAGTTTCGAAGCATCTGATGAAGTTCCAGTAACAATTACAAACACTGGCTCGGTAGCTTCTAGGGCAATTCCAAGAGCAGAGCTTTATTATTATGATTCAGATATGCAATTAATACATGGAATAAGAACATTGTCAGTTTATCCGGCATATTATGATTTAAAGCCTTCAGAATCAATAAATGCCTATATTAGATTAGACGGAATAACTGGGCAAATACCTTACCAAAAGTTAAAAGTTTCCATAAATAATGGAAATTCTATTGAATCAAATATGTTCATATGCCAATAAAATTTATTTTTATTATTTTATCTCGCTAATCCCAGATTTATAGATATTCTCGTAGTTCTTTTTATTGAGTTGAGCATGTTTTTCAGTTTCTCTACGATTCTTACATCTACAGGTTCAGTGTCTTTCTCAAGAACATCATTTATCTCTATAGTTAATTTTTTTGATTCCTCAAGCAAGAAAAGGGCCTTCTCATTGTTCCTTTCATGGAATGCTGTCATTGATTCTGTGTACATTTCACATATTTTTTTATAATATTCTAGTAAATCTTTAAATTTCCCTTTCTTTAAATTTCCCTTTCTAAATAATCTAGATACTCTCTTTACTTCATCACCAAAATACTCGAGATTAATAACAATTCTATAATAATGCAACAATTCATAAGAATTAAAACTAATATCTTTAATTAACGATGGATTGTCCATATATGTTCTGATAAGTTTCTGAACCAAAAAAGACAATCTGTTTACATCAGTATCGCTATTATTAATGCTGTTTATCAAATCTTTATGGACGCAATCTTCGGCTCGTTTAAGCATATGTCTTAGTACATTGTCTATTCTTCTCACTGTTGCTTCTAAATATACATCTTGCTCATTAATGAAGTCTTTAACTACAATAGAATTTTCATGTTGTTCTATTACTTCTAGACCGGCAAAAGAATTTATAAAATTTCTAATTTCAGTAGATCTTTTGTTTAATTGATTATCATGAATTTTTATTATTGTATAATTGTTTATGTAAGCACCGATTAAAGAATTTTTGAAATAGTCTATTGACTTATTTGATATATCTATAGTTAAGTCTTTTATGACTTTTTCTTTCGTTAAAGCGCTAGACAATATCAATTCATTTGAAGAATTTTCTTTTATAATTAATTTATCTCCCTTGCTTAGCTTATTTCTTTTAAACCAATCATTTGGTAGCGATATTACATGAGAAGAGCTTCCAAACTTTATTATCTTTCTATATTCTTCACTCATTGTTAAAACCCCCAAATTATACAATATATATCTAAATATATAATATATCGCTTAAGTATATATATTTAAATGTTTTTATTTCCTTTATCCATTTAGGGGGTGGAATCTATGAAACATAAGAAAAGAATGTTTAGAGACGAATATCATTACAAAGACGAAGAAACTATATACAACGAAGATGACATATATTCAGAGGCTCATGTCAATGACATGATTGAATGGGATGAAATTTCAGATGAAGAAGCTGGATTTATGATAGGTTATCTGCAGGAGGAAGATTAAAACGAATATCGTTAAAGAGGTGTCAGTAATTTATCTTTTGTTAGAGATAAATATGTATAATGTCACTATAGAACCGATAAATACAATCAATAATATTATCCATAATAGCAAGCTTTGCGTAGATTCAGGGCTTTGAAATAATTCAGGTTTTCTTTCAGGTATTAATACTCCATTTTCATATGCTCCTTCGGGATTTTCTTGATTAGGATTTTGAGAATTTTGATTGCCGCTTGGTGATGCTCCACTTGGTGCGCCATTGGGACCGCTTGGTGATGCTCCACTTGGTGCGCCATTGTTTCCTTGGCTGTTATTTTGACCAGGTATAGTATTATTTTGTTCAAGCAACTCAGAAAGTTGAATATTTATTTCTGAAGTTAGTCCGTTGTAAATTAAAATAGTGCTAGTATAATCCGAATAACCATCTTTAGATGCCTTAATGGAGTGATATCCAGTCGGTAAATTATTTATTATCAATGGGCTAGATCCAACAAAAAAATTGTTTACTCTAATATCGGCTCCTGCAGGATTTGTGGTTACTCTAAGTGAGCCAGTTTGTATTTGCTGATTAATTGGTATTAAATTTATATAAATAGATGTTGTCTCTCCAGCTGACACACTAACTAATTGAGTGAAGTCATAGTAACCATTTAAATCTACTTTTATTTCATGGGTTCCAACAGCAACATTTGGTATTGACATTGGAGTGGAACCTTGATAAATTCTGTTAAGATACAGATTAGCATTTGAAGGATTAGTTACTATAGCTATATTTCCAAAGGAAGATTCTAAACCTCCGCCTTGTCCTGGCGTTAATGTAACCATAACATCAAAAACAACATTTGATTCTACAAAGATATTGATAGCCGCAGAATTATAGCCTTCTTTGTTAAAAACTAATGTATGATTTCCACGAATTACATTATTTATGTTCAATGGGCTTAAGCCTTGATATTGGTTGTCTAAATAAACATCAACACCAATAGGTTCTGTATTAACTGATATTGATCCAGGATCATCTGCATGTGCAAGGCTAACAAAAAGTACACTAATGATTATTATATAAAAAATTTTCATTATTTTCATTAATTAAAAAGAATTAAGAATATTTAAAGATTATGCAGTTATCTTAGCTATTTTATTTTTGACAATCTCTATTTTTACTCTTCCGGGCATTCTTGGAGTGCATTTCAATAAAGCTACTCTGGCTGTTTCTACATTCTCGCTATTTACATATACAGAAAACATTGTCTTTCCGATTTTTACCTGTGAAGCTAATCCACAAGGCTTTCCGAATGAATGTGCCATACCTGTCTGAAGTCTATCTGCATGGGCCCCACCTAACATCTTGTTTTCTCTCAAGATATGATGTGGAAACATATGAACTTGAAACCTGTAATTTGAAGGTCCTATTTTCTCGTTTAGATTTCTGTTTATTATTTGACGAGCACTTTCAATTGCATTATGCCTGATTTGAACATCCGTCTTGGAAACTATCATTACTGTAGAATCAAACTGCTTCTTGGCGTCTCCCATGTCAAATCTTACGATTTTTGAAGTTGGAACTGCCTTGATGAATCCTTTCTTCTTGAATTTTGATTTTCTAGTGTAAGGTTTTTCTATTTTGTTGTAACAATGTCCTTTTCTTAAGCCTGCCATTTTTCTTCAATAAAAAGATTAAAATAGTTCCTTTATAAAAGTTGCGGTTTGTTTTCGTCTTTATAATTTCCTTTCCATATAATTGCCCAATATTCCTTGTATCCTAGTTTTTTCAAAGCTTCAAATCTATGACAACCATCTGCTATGGAATAATTATTCATTTGTTTCCATAAAATCAATGGAGCTGGATCCCATCCATTTTTTAAGCTAATAACCATTTTATTTATTTTTCTTTCAAATTTCTCTTCATTTTCTAGAAACCTCATTCCTTCTTCTGGACCACAAATTCTATACATATCTGATAATTTTATTTTTTTTACTTTTGAAAAATAATTTTGTTCTTTCATTATTTTAGAAAGCTTATCATTATTTCCGACACTTAGTAGGAATTCATGTACCCAAAAATCAATTTTTCCATCACTAGAGAATTTTCTAGCTTCTTTAGATGTAAATTCCATAATAAAATTTAGAATATCTATAATAAAAGGTTTTTGATTTATGATTATAGATTGTTTAATTACTAAAACTTATACCCTTTAGGAACAATTGTGATCCCCTTTTCGGACATTGTAAAACCATTTGCCTCAGCAGAATTTTTATCATCAAATCCAATGCTAGTATTGTCAGGTACAATGACATCTTTATCTATTATAGTTCTATAAATCATAGATCCTTTGCCTATTACGCTAGAACCAAGTAATACTGATTCAGTTACTCTAGCACCATGGTCTACATAAACATCTGGGCCCATAACTGATTTTTCTACATGGCTCCTGCTTATTATTACTCCCGGGCATATTATTGAATCTAAGCTTGCTCCACCTTCCAATGTTTTAGAATGTATAGGTACTTTTGGGTCTACATATGTCAATAATGGCCAATTTTTATTTGAAAGGTTTAATATTGGGTCTGGTATTGTAAGCTCCATATTAGCTTCAAAATAAGCATCTAAATTACCAACATCTCTCCAATATCCTCGCTCTCTTTCTGAAGATCCTCTGACTCTATTTTGCATGAAATCATAAACATAAATTTCTTTTCCTTGTCTTAGCATGTTAGGTATGATATCTTTACCAAAATCATTTTGAGTATATTTTTCAGGTTGTTTATTTAATAATAATTGATCACTAGTTCTAGTTTTTTCAGAATCTTGATTTAATTGTTCTAATAAATTTTTAGGGTTAAATGCATAGATTCCCATAGAGCCTAAACAATATTTATCATTTCCAGGTATTGGCTTTGGATCTTCTGGTTTTTCTTGAAAATCTATAAGTTTTCCTTTGTCATTAACAACCAAAACTCCATATGAATTTGCAGCTACGCTTCTTAAAACTGGCAAGGCACATATTGTTAAATCTGCATTATTATTTAGATGATTTTGATTCATTTGAGAATAATCCATAAAGTATATGTGATCTGCAGCAGCAATATTTACTAGATCTAATAAACCATTTTCTTTTGCAATGTAGTCCTTTTCTTGGTTTACTGCATTTGCAGTTCCATAATACCATTCTCTGTCGGGTCCTTGTTGTGGAGGCAATAATTCAATGAATCCATCTTCTCCAAAACCAAATTCTGGAAGGTATCTAAACATAATATGGTTATGCAAAGATCTTGTTTGATATTGT
>CAYHJT010000011.1:0-13851 GCA_964356985.1 Candidatus Woesearchaeota archaeon | reverse complement strand
GCAGTATGTAATGGTAAATCAGGAGCTAACTCTAATAATTTATCGTTGGGTATAACAATTAAAGTATCGACAACACTTTCTAATTTTTCTAATCCTATGATTGCATTTTCATATCTTCTCTGTCCTTCCATTGCGAAAGGCACTGTTACAATTGCGACAGTTAAGGCACCAAGTTTTTTTGCTATTTCAGCAACAACGGGAGCAGATCCAGTTCCTGTACCTCCACCCATACCAGCAGTTATGAACACCATATCCGCACCAGTTAATTTTTGTTTAATTTCATGTTCACTTTCTCTTGCCGCTTCTTCACCAACTTGAGGTATACTACCAGCTCCAAGTCCTTTAGTGATTTCTCTTCCAATTAGAATTTTACTATGAGCATTAGTGTATAATAAATCTTGAGCGTCAGTATTGATTGCTAATGTTTCGCTACCAGCAATACCCACTTCAGAAATTCTATTAATGGTGTTATTCCCACCACCACCACAACCAACTACTTTTATCTTAGCTTTTTGTTGTGTTATTAACTGTTCCAACTCTTCGTCTATATCACTGGTTTTTTGTGGGGATCTTTTCATCCCTACTTCAGAAGAAGAATTCCTTCGTACAACCTCTCTTATTATCGTGTCTACCATTTTCTTTGCTATATTTTAAAACTCTACAAATACTTATATTTAAATTTAATTATTCTGCAGTGGTGGTTTTATCTTGATTGAATTTTATTGACTTCAATTCAGGTATAAGTGCTTTTGCAGATTTTTCAAATTCATTAAGTATATTTTCAGGCACTTTTTGATCAATATCTAATTTTATTACAACATTTCCTTCTGATTCTTCTACACTAAAATGATGATCATGTAAGAAAAAAACAAAATTAAGCATACTCTTTATTTTGCTTTTTACATCATTAATCTTTTTTATGAATGTAATATCATATTCTAATTCACGTCCTGCTAATGGGTGATTAAAATCAACTATGCATCTACCACCAGAAACGCTTCTTATTGTTCCAATTGTTCCATCAATTTCTAGTTGTAATCCTGGAATAGGATTTATATTTTGTTTTATAAAAACGCTAGAAGCAATAAGTTTGATCATCTTAGGATTTTTTTTACCGAATCCATCTTCCATACCAATAATTAATCTATAATTTCCAGGGGTTTTTCCTAATAATCCTTTATCAATCCCTCGTACAATATTATTTTCACCAATACACATTATAACTGGTCCATAGTGCTTATGATCTTCATTGAAATGATGTTCTTTAGCCACTTTTTCAATTGTTAAATCAAAGATTTGATTGGAATCTTTGATCCTAGCTACATAATCTATTTCTATAAAATCATGTTCTTTGATAGTTTCCATTGTTTTTTTGTTAACAGCACATTTTTTAAACTTTTTTATTATTCAAATATTATGAAATGGATGGAAAAATTAGATGAATCAACAAAAGAACATTTAACTCTTAGGATAAAAGAGACTCATTTCAACGAAGAAGCGTTAAAAGTAGCTGAAGATCAGCAAAATGCCCAATTATGGATTGCAATAGCAAACCTTTCTAAACAAATGAATGAAATTATTCTTAAATTAAACTACATAGAAAGAGCTCTTCAAGAACAGCATATAAATCAAATGAAGACAACTTCAAAACAAGATATTGAAGAAATTAACAAAGCAATGCAAAAAGTCATGCGTTCTAGAAAAAAATAAGCAAACAAAAATTTTATAAACCAATCTTTTTGATAAAATAAAAATGGCAGACAAAAAAGTCGTTGATGTTGGAACTTTAAAAGTCGGAAGTTATGTATTAGTAGACGATGTAGCTTGTATTGTTAAGAATGTACAAATTTCTAAACCTGGTAAGCACGGAAGTACAAAAGCAAGAGTAGACGCCGTAGGTATCATCGATGAACAAAAAAGGATATTCATTAAACCAACTTCTGATAGAGTTGAAGTTCCGATCATAGAAAAGAAAAATGCTCAAGTTTTATCTATTCACGAGAATACAGCAAATGTTATGGATATGGAAACATATGAAACATTTGATTTAAAAATATCTGAAGAATTACAAGGTCAAGTCAAAGAAGGAGATTCAGTAGTCTATTGGGTGATAATGGATGATAAATTATTGAAACAGGTGAAATCTAATGGTTAAATCAGTAGAAGCGTCACATAGATTATTTCATAATGTTTTTGTTTGCAGAAAATGCAAGACTAAAAAGAGAACCACAATGCAAAGAATTCTAACAGGTAAAGTAAAGTGTAAAAATTGTGGAAGCAGAGCTTTTAGAGCTATCAAGAAAGGTAAATAATTATGAACATAAACTGGGATCTAGTATTTTTAGTATTATTCATACTAGGACTATATTTGTTCTATCGCGCTAACAAATCAAAATTCGAAGTCCAAAGCAAATTTTTCTTTATCTATAAATCAAAAATCGGTTTAAAATTAATGGATAAAATTGCTAAATGGCCTAAATGGTTACTTCATACTTTTTCAGTTTTATCCATAATCGCAGGATTTTTAGGTATGCTTATGATGGCATATACAATAATTGTTTATACTTTTAAATTTATAATGGCCCCATCGGTTAACTCCCCAGTTTTATCTCCAGTATTACCCGGAATTAATATTCCTGGTGTGGGTACTATTTCTTTCTTTCATTGGATAGTTGCTATATTTGTTGTAGCCACAATCCACGAATTTTCACATGGATTTATAGCAAGATTCTTCAAAATCAAAGTAAAATCTTCAGGATTCTTATTTTTTGGACCTCTTCTAGGTGCATTTGTAGAACCTGATGAAAAGCAATTATCAAAAAAATCTAAGTATGCACAATTATCAGTATTCTCTGCCGGACCATTTTCAAATATACTTACTGGTGCTTTATTTTTATTGATATTATCATCTATAACTTTACCTATTCTTGGTATGTTTGATTATAAAGGAGTACAAGTTGTTTCAGCAGATCCACAATATCCTGCCGCAATAGCTGGAATAAGAACCGGAGAAACAATATTATCAGTTAATAATAAGAAAGTTCCATTAATTCAAGATTTTAGCAATATATTAAATGAAACTAAGCCTTATCAAAAAATAAAAGTTCTAACTGATAAAAATAATTATACTGTAACTTTAACAGCAAATCCTCAGAATAAAGACAAGGGCTTCTTGGGGGTCGTAGTTCAACCGGCTTCATCTTATGTTAAAAAAGATATAGAATTTAGTTATGGAACATTTTTACCTAATGTTGCATTATGGATTTATTACATGTTTAAATGGTTATTTTTAGTTAGCTTAGGGATAGCACTATTCAATTTATTGCCTATGGGTCCATTAGATGGCGGAAGAATGTTCCTCACATCATTAATGATAATCTTCAAAGACGAAAAGAAAGCAAAACTAGTCTGGGGAACAATAGGATGGTTCTTATTTGCTCTTATAATTGTAAATTTATTGCCTTTGTTAAAGGATTTTATAATGTTTTTAATAAAACCATTTTTAGCAATTTAGGATTTCTCTAAAACTAAAATTTTTCTAGTCAATCCTTTATGGATTCTATGTAGTATTGTAGAATTTAGTTTATATCCAAAATAATTCAAATTAATTGTACTTGGCATAACTAAAACCATCTTATCGCCTTTCTTCAAGATTTTCTTGCTATAAACTATAAATTGTTGATATAATTCATTTATCTTGCGTCCATGCAAGCTAGAATGCAATCCATAAGGGAAGTCTGTCGCAATCGCATCAGCTTTATCTTTTATAGTTAATGCATCTTTTACACTTAACTTATAATTTTTGATTTTAAAGTAATCAAGATTTTGTTTGCATTTATGAATCATCTCTGGGTTTATATCAGAACCAACAATTTTACACCCTAATTTTCCTGCTTCTATTAAAATTCCACCAACCCCACAAAAAGGATCCATAAATATTTGTTTTTCCTTTATACCAGTAAGATTTACTAATGCTCTAGCAAAATTACTGTTCATAGAAGACGGATGGAAACCTGGCCTAAATTTAGCATTTCTAGTAACTAACTCTTTTTTATCCAATTCGTAAATCAATTTACAAATGAATATGCACTCTTTAGTAAACAAAAATTCAAATTTGGTAAAAGGATTTTTTAAGTCAACTTTCGGATTCTTTAATTTTTCCCAAACAATGCTACCAATTTGTTTTTCATGAATATTTGTTTCAATATTAGATGGTATTCTAATTATGCGAACACTAAAACTTTTATTATAGTATTTAGAGAAATTAATATTTTTGAGATCATTAACAGATTTTTTTATGTCTATCAATTCATAAACTTTGTGAGTATAAGCCAATCTTTTGAAATTAAATTTAATCTTTGATGTAAGAATTCTGTCAAATACATCATATTTATTTGGTTTTGATAGGGCTAAAATCTCATTTTTCGCCAGATCTAGATTTTCTCCGTTCATTAGGAAAGCATACATAAAACATAAATAACACTTCTTTTTATTAATCTTATGCTAATAGATATACATTGTCATTTAACAGATCCATATTTTTCTGATAAATTAGACTCTGTTATTAATAAATCTGTAAAGAATAATGTTTCTTTAATAGTTTCAGCAGGTCTTAATCCTGAAGATAACAGAAAAGTTCTAGAAGTTTCTAAAGCTTATGGCATAGTCAAAGCAGCTTTAGGTTTTTATCCGCTAGATGCAGAAAAAAATTCCATAGAGATTATAGAAAATGAAATAAATTTCATAAATAAAAACAAAAATAAAATTTTTGCTATATCTGAAGTAGGTTTAGATAAACTTTATGGATTAAATATTAAAAAACAAAAAGAAATTTTCTTAAAGTTTATTGAACTAGCGGAAAAAATAAATAAACCAATAATAATTCACTCGAGAAAAGCGGAATTAGAAGTAATAGAAATGTTAGAGTCTTCAAAAATAAAAAATATAGTCTTACATTCTTTTTCAGGAAATAAATCTCTCATAAAAAGAGCAATAGACAATAAATATTTCTTTTCAATACCTCCAGTAATTGTTAGATCATCAAATTTTCAAAACTTAGTTGATATGTCTCCATTAGGACTTTTATTGACGGAATCTGATGCTCCATATCAATCTCCATTCAAAGAAGAAAAAAATTTTCCTTATTTAGTTTCAGAAAGCATAAAGAAAATCTCCGAGATAAAAAAGCTAGATTTAATTGAAACAGAAAATATTATCATGATGAATTTTCAAAATTTTTCAAAAAAATGGAAAAGTATATAAGTAAGTTAACATTAATTTCATATAAATTGTTACTCTTGCATTAAGGCTGGGGTAAGAGAGGTGTTAATAATGGCAGCTAAGAAAAAGAAAAGAAGATAAATTATTGATAATTTTTTTATCATAATTTTCTTTTTTTATTCCAATTCTAAAATTCTTCCGACAGGACCGGGATTTATCATCAAAGTATCTTTAAATTTTTCAGATATTTCAAAATTTTCATGTAAATGCCCACAAATTGCTATTTTTGGCTTGAATTTTATTATAAACTCTCTATATGACTTATTTCCGACGTGGCCTATTATGGGCAATTTATCTAATTTTGTTCCATAAAATGGTGCGTGAGTCACAAAAATTATTTTTCTCTCTCTTTCAAAAGATTTTTCAAATCTTTTTGAATATTTTTCAAAAACAGAATCTTTAGAGCTAAAACCTCCACCACCAGAGCCTATTATAAGAACATCTCTAAATTTATATGCACTATTGTGTAAATAAATAATATTTTTAAATTTTTTACACATTTCTTTAAGCTCTTCTGGATCTTCATGATTTCCAGGAATGATAACAAAAGGCATTGGTAATGAAGAGAAAGTTTTTAATAAACTAGATAAATTTTGTTCGAATTCACTAATATCTCCACCAAAGATGACTATATCTGGATTTTCAGAATTAATTTTTTTCAATGCTCTATGTATTAATCTATTATCTCCATGTACATCACAAAAAGTATAAATCTTCATAGAAATAGGTTATTATTATTTGCTTTTATTAGTTTCTAAAATAAAAATTAGAAAGAATCTTCTTGATCACAGTATCCTTCCATAAAACCCATCTCAAAGTCAGATATCTCGTCTGCCTCAAACAAATCTTGTCTCTCCTCGTCTTGGTATATATCCATACTTACCACCTCCAATATATTTTCTTAATTTAAATGTTCTTCGATCATAATTATTTAAAGGAAGGTTTCTTAGCAAATGACTAAATATTTCTTCTATGTCTTCAATCATGATTAACACCACATAATTCATTTGTAAAGGATTGAATGTCTATTATTCTTGCACCAATACCAATTAATCCTTGTTCTATGTCCTGACTTAAAGTTATTTTTTTCATAATAACCTAAAAGGTGTTCTTACTTATAATCGAATCGCGCACTCAATAATGAATGATAAGCAAATGCAAAATATATTTTATATAATACAAGAATTAGAATATAATTTTAAAAGCCATTTAACACACATATTAGTGGTTTTTAAGACCATAAGTAAATTTTAGAATTCATCAAGTTTTTTTATGTATTTCACTATGTAACTTTTGGTTACTTCATTACCTACTTCTTGCGTAGAAATCACACCAATTTTCTTGAGATCATTTATTCTTCTATGGAAAGTAACATAAGCCTTATCTCCACCTTTTTTCTTGTAAACTTCATATATCTCTTTTATAGAACTACCAGAATTCTCCTTTATCAAATCAAGTATGAAATTTGTGTTTTTTTCTAATTCAGTTGAATTATTTAATCTAGATCTATCAAATTTATCAATGGCTTTTTTTACATGTTCTAATGTAATTATCTTGCTAGATTCTAATTCAGCAATTTCAGCAGAATCTTTTATCAAAAAAAGTCCAGATCTAATATCTTTTACATCATAACACTTATTGACTATCAAATTTAATAAATCTTCATTCATGCAGTTAGAGACTAGTGCTATGTCAAGTCTTTGTTTTAAAATTCCTTTAGTTTGATCTAAAGTATATGACTTAAACTCCATTTCTTCTAGATTTAGCCTAGATCTAAGTCTTTTATCCAAATTTATTAGCCAATCTTTGTTGTTTGTTATTGTTAGGATTGTTTTTTTATGAATATCTTCTATTAAACTATATAGGGCGTCAAAATCTTTTAGCTTGTCTATCTCATCTAATACTATAACTGCGGATTTTTTATTAACATAAATAGATATTACATCTATTAATTCATCAGTTCTTTTATTATGTGTAAATTTATAGCCTATTTGTTTGCAAAGTTCATTAACCACTCTAAAACTTGTATCATATTTCCAACAATTGATATACAACAGATAAATAGAATCTTCATATTCTTGGAGCTCTTTAAGTACATGTTTACTGCTCAATGTTTTACCTACTCCTGGTGGACCAAAGATGAACAGATTTTTACCATTTCTACTCTGAAACAAAGGTTTTATGCAAGAAGCAATATAATGTTGGAGGTTTTCTCTATACAAAACTAGTTTGGGTTGATAATCATAATCTAAAACTATTGGATTAAGAAATAATGATTCATCGTTCTTAAGAAAATCTTTCATTCCAGCCATGAGATTGATATTTGGTAAAAAATTATAAAACTTTCTAAATTTCTTCTATGCCATTCTTTGTAAGGGCCATGAATCTCATTCCGAACCCCAATTTTTGGATTGCGGATATCAAAGCCATATGTTCCTTACCAATTCCAGAAACTATGTTAACAGCAACTTCAATACCAGTTATTTTTCCGTCTAGTTGATTTTTAATTTCGTCTCTAAGATCATTTATGCCCATATTCATGTTGACTGATATTAATTCAGTTTTTTCATCCTTGGTAAAATTTTCTTTTCCATAATCATTAGTTATAAGAATTACTTTATCCCACTGTCCATCTTGTATCATTTTGGATACATGACCCCAGGTTCCTTTCCCTGTTGATAAACAAGCTATTAGATTCATAACTTTTAGAACTCTTTTATATGATTTATAAAACTTTTGTTGTTTTTATAATTTATATCTAAGCAAGCTTATAGGCTTTTTGTCTTTATATCTAGAATTGACTTCTCTCCAGTATCTTATCTCTTCTTCTCCTAAAGACCAACACAAAAATATTTCGCGCCCCTCATGTAAAGAATAGATATCAACAAGCCCCTTTTCTATATCCTTTACAAGAATTCCCCGCTCTATCAAGTAATCTAGCAAATTATATAATTCAAAACTAAGCTTGAAAAATTTTCTGTTAAACTTAAGATTGTTCCTCATATTGTTATACATATCATCATAACTTATGTCGATAGATCCCATAAATTCTAAAGTTCTGTTTATGTTAATGACTTTCTTAACAATTCTTTTTACTTTAGGCAATATAGCTTCAGCAATTTCGATTGTACAGTAATTTTTCTGAAATACTTCCATTGATGACACCAGGAATCAATCACTCCTCTTTTTTTAATTAATATAAGTATTATTGAAATATGATGATATTATGTATCGTAAAGAATAATTTGAAAAAATTAAATTTATAAATTCTATATTCATAAATTGAAAACTAAATAATTTAATATAAAAACCTTTCGTTTAACTTTTAATGTAGAATAAAAATAATTAAAAATCAAAGAGTTTTTGAAATAGCATGGAAAAAGTAATTGTCGTCGGAGCATCTGTTGCAGGAGGGTTTACTGCTTACAATCTTGCTAAACATTTTGATGTTGAGATAATTGAAGAACACAATCACTTCAAAAAAACTTGTTCCGGAATACTTACCGATCCGGTTAATGATTTAATAAAAATAAAAAAATCTACTATAGATAATAAAATAAAAAATTTTAGAATATACTCTCCGAATAATAATTTTTTAGAAATAAAATTAAAGAAACCAGATATAATCTTCAACAGAGAGAAATTAAACGAATACATAGTTGATATGGCTGTAAAAAAAGGAGCAACTCTCAAACAAGAAACTCAATTCAAAGGAATTGAATCTAACAAGATAATATTGAATTATAAAAATTCAAATCGTTCTATAAAGTCAAATTATCTCATTGGAGCTGACGGTTCTTTAAGTACCGTAGCTAAATCCACCGGGATTTTTACTAATAGAGAATTTTTTATAGCGGCTAAGGCAATAACTAAGATGAAGCATGACAATACAATAAGTGTCTATCCATTTTATGGGTGCTTTTCTTGGGTAGTTCCAAGAAATGAAGAAGAAATTGAGATTGGAACTATGTCTCATTATAATGATGCACAGGCATTCTCAAGGTTTTTGTCTAAATTTAATTCTAAAATTATAAGCAAAGAAGCTTCAATAATTCCAATATATAACCCAAAAATAAAAACTTATACAAACTTCAAAGGAATTAACACTTATTTAGTTGGAGATGCGGCCACTATGGCTAAAGCTACCACTGGTGGTTCTATCATGCAGAGTTTAGCAGCTTCAAAAATTCTCGCTGATTCAATAATATCGAATAAAGATTATGAATCCGCTTGGAAGAAGGAAATTGGAAATAAATTGAATCTTCATCTAAATATTAGAAAAGTCATTGATAAATTTAATGATAAGGATTGGAACTCTTTAGTTAAATCTCTTAAAGATAAAAAGCTAATTGACATCTTAGAATCAAAATCAAGGGACAATCCAGAATTTGTTTTTGAAATGATTTTAAAAAAACCAAGCTTGTTAAAATTCTCGAAAGTTTTGTTAAGAAATCACAAAAATCCTCGTCAGAAAATTTCAAAATAGAAAAATATATAAAGTAGTTCTGAATATTTACAATTAACAAAATATTCTTATGGAGTTAAGCTACAAAAAACAAAGATGAATTATAAAAGTCGAACCTCAGGTTCAAATCATTCTAAGATACAAATTAATCCAAAAGTATGCAAATATGGGTTTGGCCCTCATTTGATGCTAGATGGTTATGGTTGTGAAAAGTCAAAGCTTACTGACATTGAAATTATTTATTCTTTATTAGATGAACTCCCAAGTATAATTGGTATGACTAAAATAATGCCTCCTTATGTATTTCAATACAAAGGACTAAAACCTGAAGATTGGGGGCTGTCGGGATTTGTATTGATTGCAGAGAGTCATATTTCTATTCATACTTTCCCAGACAAAAATTATCTAAGTTTTGACATTTTTTCATGCAAGCCTTTTCAACATGAACTTGCCGTTAAACATCTTATTGAAAAATTTGGAATAAAGAATCAAGAAATAAATGTAGTTGATAGAGGATTAAACTTTCCGCACTATTCTGGAGAAGATGCATTAAAAGAATCATTGACTCTTGCAAAAATGGAAAGATCTGAAAACCAAAAAAGAAATAACTCCAAATTAGTTAATAAATAAACCCAAATATTTTTAAACATGCTATTCTTTTGTTTTGTTAATGGTAAAAACAATATCTAAAGATACTCCTCTTTCAGAAATAACGCTTAGACGTTATGAAAAACCATATGTTTCTTCAAGAAGAAATTTAATTAGAAAATTATGTTTATCTATTGGACTATTACAGCCTGGAGACTCAAGGGATATAATCGTAGATATACTCCAAGTTCTTTTAGATGCTAAAAAATCAAGAAAGGCAATGAATTCTGAAGAAGTTCGTGAAAGAGTAATAAAGTTAAGGAAATCACAAAAATTAACCTTAAAGGGTGTCGCTTCTTCCAATGTAAGGCGTCAATTGAAAAGATTAAGAGATATATTCTTAGTTGAGAAAATACAAAATGAGTATAGAATAATTGAATTTGAAGAATTACATATATTATTTGAAAAAAGAATCAAAGAAGTTTATTTAAAATCTATCTTGGAAAGGGTTTCCGAATATTTTAATTCTCTAAAATGAATAATAGTTCAATTTATGAGCCTAATGAAGATTCATATCTTATTGGCAATGAACTTAAAAAATTTAAGAATTTGAAAGTTCTAGATATGGGTTCTGGCTCTGGATATTTAGCAAAAATATCCTTAGAAAATAATTGTGATGTTCTTGCAGCAGATATAAATAAAAAATCTGTCGAATTATGCAAAAAGGAAGGAATAAAAGCTATTCAATCAAATCTTTTTTCAAAAATCAATGGAAAATTTGATCTAATTGTATTTAACCCCCCTTATCTTCCAGAAGACAAATTAGAGCCTAAAGATTCTCAGCTAATAACTACTGGCGGTAAACAAGGTCATGAATTGATAGAAAAATTCCTAAAACAATCTAAAGATTATTTAAACAATAATGGCAAAATTCTTCTTTTGTATTCTTCTTTATCTGGTGATATACCAAAAATAATCAAAAAATACAAATTTAAATCGACAATATTATCTCAAAAAAGTCTTTTTTTCGAAAAGCTATATGTAATATTGCTAGAATTTACTTCTTTAGCATAGACTTAGCCTTTGATTTGTATAATTCGATATTTGGCTGGTCAAATGGATTGACATTCAAGAAATATGATAGATATATTATTTCTATCTGTTTCATCATCATAAAGTATCCTAGAGAAGATTCATCAAGCTTATTGAATATTATCTGTGTATTAGGAACATTGTACTCATTTAATGTCAAGTTAACTGATTTTATTATAGCTTCTTCTATTTTTTTAATAGATTTTCCCTGGATGTTGTTAACAACAGATTCATAAGCTAGATAATTAGGTATATTAATCTCTTTTTCTTTTTTATAACTTATAATTTGAATCATTTTATCCTTTGGACCACCTATAGTTAATTGAAACATAGAATGCAAATCTAAAGTGCCTATAGAAACCATGGGTGTTATCCCTACATTAACTTTATTCCCAAATTTGTTAAATTCCTTCCCGAGAGATTCAGAGATTAATTGACGGTACCATTTGCCTAGGTTTTCTAAATTGCTTCCATAAAGCATAATATCATAAATATTTTTTCTTGAGTGATATAATAAATATATCAGTATAGAATTATCGCTCGAGTAATTAGGACCAATCTTTAAGTTTTCTAATAATGCACTATTGGCACCACTAACAATCTTGTCTATGTTTATGCCGGCCATTGCTAATGGAAATAATCCCACTGGAGATAATACCGAATATCTGCCAGTTATATTTTCCGGGATTTCCAATATGCTAAAATTATTTTTTTCAGCCAAATTAAAAAGGCCTGAATTTTTATCGGTTGTAATGACTACATATTTAGAATAATCCAGTATATATTTGCTTATCATATCTATTAATATCTCAAAATTAGCTATTGATTCTATTGTAGCTCCAGATTTGCTAATAAGATTTATAACGATTTTTCTACCCAGCTTTAAGCCTGGCTCAATTTCTTTCATTAATTGAGATATTTTTGATTCTTCAAGATTATCTAAAAAGTATATCTTCGTTTTTAATTCTAAATTAAAGTATTTGCCTTTTAAGGATTCTATAACTGCCTGAGTTCCAAGAATGCTTCCACCAATGCCTATAACTATTATTGAATCTATATCGCCAGAATTGTAATATTGAGCTAAAGCTTTGACTTTTTTAATCATTAGCTTATCTCTAGGCAAATTTAAGAATCCAAATTGGGTTTCATACCCTTTTTCGGTATTAGATAATACCACCTTTACGAACACTTCAAGTTTTTTGTTGTAATTTTTAATAAGATTCTTACTTATTTTAGTATTATCTATGAAATTAATATTACTCATGTTGATTATTCTCATAATTATTAATAAAAACGTTTGTTTTAACTACAAAAAGGTTATTAGGACAAATTCTTTAATTTAGGCTTTGCACATTAATCATCGAAAAGAAGCATTTCTCACTTTAATTGGCAAAGTCTCACATTAATACAAAAAGAATAATTTTTTAAATAGATTAATTATCGAATCTTTATGCAAAAAGAAAAGGATACTAATTCTACACCTTCAAAAAGTTATAAGTATCTAGGTTTCATAACTACATTGTATATAACATTTCAATTAGTTTCTGATATTACAGCTGGAAAGATTGTACAATTAGGAATGTTCACAGTGTCAGCTACAGTACTTTACTTTCCAATAACTTATATAATTGCAGACTTGCTAACTGAAGTATATGGATACTCTAAAGCAAGAAGTGTTGTTTGGATGGTTCTAATAAGTTCAGTCATAGCTGGGATTATATATTCAATTGTTGTTTCTCTACCTCCCGCAAACGGTTTTGATGCTAATGATGCATATACAAGAGTGCTAGGACAGATACCTAGAATTTTAGTTGGAGGATGGATAGCAGTGTTTATTGGTGGAATCTTAAATGATTATATTCTCGCTAAAATGAAAATTTGGACAAAAGGAAAGCACTTATGGACCAGAACTATAGGATCTACTATTGTTGGAGAAGGCGCAAACACAATACTATTCTATCTAATAGCACTTTATGCTGTAATACCTACTAATCTATTGGTATCATCTATATTGGCTGGATGGTTAATCAAGGTGATTATTGAAGTTGTTATGACTCCTGTAACTTACTATGTTGTTGGTAAATTAAAGAAAATTGAGAATGAAGATTACTATGATACTGAAACTAACTTTAATCCTTTAATAATCAAAGGATAAATTTTAAGATTTTCCTTTGTAGCACCAAGGTTTGCTAGCATTTGTGGAAGTATTGCTGATAGTATTAAAGACAAAAAGAAAAGAAAAAATTTATTTTACAGCGCCGTACATAACCGCACAGCAAGTAAATAAGAATTAAGATAGGTTTTTAAGATTTTCTTTATATTATAAAATCATGAATAAAGATGATTCTATGATTGAACAGAAGGTGCTTGTAGAGTATCAAAAAGCTCAAGATTCTGCTGAACACCACAACACTATTATGTGGACG
>CAYHJT010000010.1:0-14140 GCA_964356985.1 Candidatus Woesearchaeota archaeon | reverse complement strand
AAAAACGCGGAAGTTTCTATAGTTTTCGATAACAGCAATAAGACATTCCCGATAAATTCGAGCGAAGTGACTATTTCTAGAATAGTAAATCACAATGGGAATTCTATATATAAGATCAATAATGAAATAAGAACTAGGCAGCAAGTAGTTGATGTTCTTGGAGCGGCGAAAATAAATCCAGATGGCCATAATATAGTACTACAAGGTGATATTGTAAATTTTATGAATCTGAAAACTGAAGATAGACGTGAAATCATAGAGGATATAGCGGGCATTTCAGTTTATGAGGATAAAAAGAAAAAAGCAATGTCAGAACTGGAGAAAGTGCAGCAGAGATTGACAGAAGCAGATATCATACTTACAGAGCGAGAAGCTAACTTGCGAGAATTAAAAAAAGATCGTGATCAAGCCAAGAAATACAAAGAGCTCGAGTCCAATATCAAGGATAACAAAGCGACATATCTTTCTCTCGTAATAAAGGAAAAGGAAGAGAAGCTATCAGACGTAAACAAGTCAATAAATGAATTCCAATTAAAAGTTAGTACATATACTGCTAAAATTTCTGGGTATCGCGAGAAAATAACTAAAAACAAGACAGATATCATTGCAATTAATACAGAAATAGATGATAAGGGAGAAAAAGAGCAGATAATATTAAGAAAAGACATTGATGAATTAAAAACAGCGGTAATAAAAACTAATTCTCGTATAGAAACGATACAAAATGAAATAAAAAAGATTGATGACAGAAAAGCTCAGTTAAAGATTGGAATTCTGGAAAATGAGCTAGAGATAAAGAGCTTGAAGGAAAAGCGCAAATCGATTGAAGACCAGATAAAATTGCATTCTCAAGGAGAACTAGGTATTCAAAAAGAGATAAGCTCTTTCAAGGAAAAGCATAACATACATAATTTGGATGATTACCGTAAAAAAATAGATGAAATAGAATTTAAAATAGAATCTTTATCGCAATCACAGATAAAATTCCAAGACGAGAAGCAGGAATTGATAAGAAGCAAGGATAAAATCAGTTTCCAATTGCAATCAATAGAAGAAAGCCTTGGTAAAATAAAGAATTTAGAAAGGGAAAACAAGGACAAGACATCTAATCTAGATAAATTGCGCCAGGATTTCAAGAAGCTTACTGTTGAGCTTAGTAAAACATTGAATGAAGATTCTGCATATTCTGCCCAATTAGCTAAGGCCCGTAAAGCATTAATTGAACAAAATGAAGAGCTAGCAAGATTAAGAGCGAGGCATATAGGCATTAAGGAGCATTTAGCCCAGGATTCTGCCGTTAAGAAAATCGTAGCGATGAAACAGAAAGGAGTCTTTGGAACTGTTGCTGAACTTGGAAGTGTTCAAAGCAAATATTCTTTGGCATTGGAAGTTGCCGCAGGGGCTAGAATGAATTCGATAGTTGTTGATAGCGATGAAACCGCTACTCGTTGCATTAAATTCTTGAAGGAATCAAAATCAGGAATCGCAACATTTTTGCCAATAAATAAAGTAAGGCCCAGAATTCAGAATAATTCATCTAATGTAAAAAGAGAGGGTAGTCATGGATTTGCAATAAGCTTGGTAAAATTCGATCCTAAATTCAAAGACATATTTAATTTTGTGTTTGGTTCTACAATAGTCGTTGAAAACCTTGATATCGCTAGAAGAATAGGTGTCGGTAATGTTCGTATGGTCACTTTAGAAGGCGATTTACTAGAGACTAGCGGAGCGATGATTGGAGGATTCAGGGCCCGTTCAGGTATTGGATTCTCGCAAGATGAAATTACAAAGAAAATCAATGATCTAGAATCTGAAACTGCCAGGTTAGCTAATATTGTCAATACAGTTGAATCAAGCAAGATGAATGGCGAAGAAAAGATAATAAAGATGCGTCAGGACAAAGCAAACCTTGAATCTGAAATATTTAAAATTGAAAAAATGTTCGGAATATCTCAGGATCCTGCTGAGCTTCAAAAGCAGCAATCATCTTTGATGCAAGAAAGCAAAGATCTCGATATAAAATTAAAATCTTTGATTTCTAGCATGGATTCAATAATAAAAAACATTGATAATTCAAGGAAAGAAAAAGAATTGCTGACATCAAAAATAACGCAAAATCCAGAAGTCAACAAAGAGCTTGGAGCTCTTGATGACAAGAAATCTCAGCTAAGGGAAAAATCTCTTGAGCTAAAGAACGAAATATCTTCATTAAATAATCAAATAGAAAAAATACATGTTCCAGAAATTGAAAAAACCAACAAGATAATAAAAGATATAGAAAAAGAGTATAATCAATTCAAACAGGAGTTAACTGACTTAACTACAATAGTTAAAGGAAAAGAATCTGACCTAAAGGAAAAAACAAGATTAGAGCGCGAAAGCTATGGCAAATTCAAAGATCTTTCGATTAAAAGAAACAAATTAAATGAAGAGATCCAAAAATTAGATTCTTTAATAGGCGAAGAGCAAGAAAAGTCAAAGACTCAAGAAATAAAGATGAACGAATTTAATATTAAGCGAGCTTCATTGGTTGCAGAACTAGAAGGTGTTAATAAAGAATTTGAGCAATATAAAGATGGCAAGTTACGCCGATCAATACCTATAGAGCAATTAAAATCAGAAATAAAGGATTTCGAGAAGATGATTCAAAATCTTGGTAATGTAAACTTAAGAGCTCTTGAAATCTATGAATCGCTAGAAAAAGAGCATAAAGAATTGGTTGATAAGTCTACAAAGCTCAAGGTAGAGAAAGAAGATGTTCATAGTTTAATAAATGAAATTGAATCAAAGAAGAAAGATATATTCTTAAAAACATTCGATCACATAAATAATAGGTTCCAGGAAATATTCAAGTCATTGTCTACAAAGGGGGAAGCCTATCTTGATCTAGAAGACAAAGAAGAGCCCCTAAAAGCCGGCGTAGATGTAAAAGTAAGGTTAGTTGGCAATAAATTTATGGATATCAAAAGCTTAAGCGGTGGTGAAAAGACGCTTACAGCTTTGGCATTCATATTTTCAATTCAAGAATATGATCCAGCTTCATTCTACTTGTTCGATGAAGTAGACGCAGCTCTTGATAAAAATAACTCTGAATTATTGTCTAAGTTAATAGCTAAATACTCTGCAAATGCCCAATACATCGTAATAAGCCATAATGATTCAATAATCAATGAAGCAAACCAAATCTATGGTGTTTCGATGCAAGAAGGTATGAGCAAGGTAATCAGTTTAAAAATTTAGGGTTTCCTACTTTTGGTTCTATTTTATGCATTAATCCTATAAACAAAATCATGAATATTAAGAGTAATAACAAAGCGCTTATCGTAATAAAGTCTACCTTTATGTTAGTATAAACCAATATTATCGCGCTTACAGCAGAAAAATTTATCGGTAATGATCCGCTAATCTTAAATGCAAATCTTTCTGGAAGAAAATGAAAGAAATCTAATAATGCTAACAATATTGCTTCTATAAAAATAATCATAAATATCAACGTTTTAATCTTATCTTCATAGATCAAACCACTTTCATAAAGATTTCTTCCAATATCTAAGCTAACAAACAATAATACTAATGAATTTCCAAAAGCGGTATTCCAGCCAAGTTTTTCTTCAGCATAAATTCCGAAATAAAACTCTATTAACAAAAATGTAATTATCATTGGTGCCAATATCCACAGCATATCTTTATAATTAAAAGGAGAAAAAACAATTTCAAGAAATCTAGTCCATACATCAAAACTATAAGATTTTACGGATTCAGCAACTATTGATGTAGTGTTGGTTAATGTAATTAATGTATTATTAGTTAGCAAACTTGTTTCATAAAGCATTAGTTATAATAAATAAAAGAATTATATAAAGGTTATTGAAAATCAATAATATTCTTCAACAATTTCTTTCTTTGGCTTTTGCTTTGAATTGGATTTTTTTTCTTCCTTATGAAATTCTTTCTTGGATTCTTTCTTGGATTCTTTATGGGCTTCCTTAGGGGGTTCTTTTTTAGCTACATGCTCTTCTTTCTTAGCCTCTTTAGGAGGTTCTTTATGAATTTCTTTAGGAGGTTCTTTTTTGTCAAGATTTTTCTTGCCAGTGTCTTCTTCTTCAATTTCTTCTTCAAAGAATTCCTTTATGTTTTTTCTGTATTTTATTACAAGTATCAATAATATTAATATTATCAAGCCAGCAATTACATACTTGAAATATGCTAAAAAGAAATTTGAGCCTGATTGGTCAGAAGTGCTAGTTGATGTTTGATCTGAAGGCAATATGCTGATTAAATCTGTGCCATTTGTTTCATTGCTAGTAACTTCGGGTGTTATAGTTGATGTAGCTAATTTATCTACAAGGTTTTCATATATCAATTGAGCTCTTCCGTCTTTCATGCCCATGTAAGTAACTTTCAAATCTTTTGTTCCATCTCCATCAATATCAAATGACTGCGATTCACCGATAAATGTAAATGTGGCATTTATTGGTTCAGATTTGATTACTACAGATACAGCATTTTGGCCTAAACTAGTTACTTGGGCTGTATGTTCTTCATTGTTTATCTTGAACTTAACTAAGTCATTTACATCTTGTGCTGCTAATTGCTTGCTTGATGAAGTAAAGTCAAGGTTGAATTCAAGTCCTGTAATTGTTGTGGTTGTGCTTTGAGTTGTATTTATCTCTGTAGCATTATTTACAGGAATTCCGGATGTTTCATTATTTTCATTGGTATTAGTTATACTCTCGTTATTTGTTGTTGTAGTTTGATTTTCTTGCTCGCTTAAGTTAGTTAAAATAGGCTCTTCAGTGGTATTTGTGACAGATACTCCTGGAGTGGATTTAGTTGAACTAAAGAACTCTACAATCTTTTGCCATAGGCTTTTTTTCTCTGAAGTTGGTGAATTTATGATTTCAACTGGAACTTTGCTTTTGCTTACAGTAATCTTTATTGTCTCAGACGCCAATATTGTGCTGTCTTTTAATCTTACGCTGATTGTTGCATAATAATCGCCGTCAGTTGTCTCTGTATTTGGGGCTGCATACAAATAGATTATCTCTGCCTTGTTTGGATCTATTGTTACAATAGCTGGATTTAAATGTATAAAGCTAGAAGCTGTTCCGCTTATTCCTATATCATAAGTAGCTTGCTGGTCTCCTTTGTTTTCAATCACTACAGGAATAGTGGTTGAGCTATCATAAGAAACTTCAGCAGTTTTTTTGTCTAAACCTATTACTGGTTTATAGCATTCTTCCTTTGATATTGTTGATATTGTCAATTTTGATTCTGAAGAAACTTTGCTTGAATCTAATGCTATAGCTCTTGCTATTATATCATAGTCTCCAGAAGTTACGTCAAATCCTGGATTTATTGTCAACAATAGTTGTTTCTCTTCTCCAGCAGCTAAGTTTATTTGTCCGCTTGACAATGAAGTCCAAACAGGACCGATTAATTCTAATTTATAGTCCTTAGAAAAGTCTCCAGTGTTTTTGACGTTTACATTATAGGTATTTGATAATGAATTGCATATCCTGTCTTGCGACTTTTCAATTTGAATATCAATGCCATGGCATTGTTTTACATTTACTTTAAATTGGTTTTGTGATGTTAAAGAGCCCTTGTCAGTTGTAGTTTTGAATATTATATTAAAGTCTCCTTGTACCCCATATTCTGGATTCAACACTACGTTTACTTTATTAGAGTCGTCTTTAGCAATAGTTATTCTATTATTTTCTAAGCTAGCCCATTCTGGACCATCAATTTCTATAAAATAATCATTACTTACTGTTCCTTTATTTGCGATTTGTACTGGAACTACTTCTCTAGAGTTTTCGCACATGCTTACATAATCTTTGCTTGTTGTTAATGTGTAATCAAAGCAAGCGTTTACATTAAGGAATCCTTTAACTGTTTGTACTTTTTTGCTGCTTCTGGCTGTGGCAACAACTGTAAAATCATAATTACCTAATGCATCGCTAGGTGTAGTAATATATACATAGATTGTTTTTGATTCTTCTTTGTTTAATGTTATTGAAGTGTCGCTTAATGTAGCCCATGGAGCGATTTGCCCTTCAAGTGATAAGTCATATGTTTCTGCGCTTATTCCAGAATTGACTAAAGAAAATTCGAACTTTTGTACATCTGCGGGGCAATCTGATTTAGATGAATCGACAACATTTAATTCAAAGCTTCTGCAATCGTTTACTTTAATTGAGTGGGATATTTTTTGTGTTTGGGATCCTGATTGAACGCTTAAGTCCAATGAATATGTTCCAGGTTGAGTAGAAGTCTTTGGGCTAACATATGAGTATAGGGTTTTGCTTTTGCCAGAACGTAGTATGAATCCGGGAGGAACAGTGGTTGAAAATCCGTTTGTGGTGCCTGTATTAACGATAGTAAACTCTAGATCTTGATTGGCAGTATTAGTAATAATATCATTAATCAATGAAGTTGATCCAGGACATATAGGACTAGAATCACTTCCTTGAACTACAGAAAAATCTTGTGCATGTGTTAATGGCAAAATAAAAGCCATTAATAATAATATGATTGTAAAAGACTTTGTTACTTTGTTTAAATCACCACTCATTATAAATCCCTCCATTTGATTACTAAAAAGAGACACTATAGCATATAAATAGTTTATTGTTTTTTAAAATATATATTAAATTTGTCTCCAAACCTGGCTTCTCGAGATAAATAATATATAAATCTTTCATTTTGGTGGTAGCAAAGTTTTAAAAGCAGAAATAATTTTTAATTAATATGAAATCGAAATTTCTTTTATTATTAGCATTATTAATCGTAACTCCTATAAGTTATTCTATAGATAAGTTTACAATTGATCAAAAAACTAATCCGACTCTTATAATAGATTTTAATGAATACACAGTTACTCAATTGATAAAAACAATATATAACAATCTTAAATCGAAGCAATTGTCAGAAGATCAGCTCAGCAAAGTAAAGAGTGCTTTGCCAGTAAGCTTAAAATTGAATATTACAGATACTAACGAAACTATTTTCCTAGAATTTACAAAAAAAGGCGAGATCTTGATGCCGGACTCGATAGTTAAAGCTGATTTCGAGATTATTACTACTAGAGAAAAATTTTTATCTATTATTCAATCTGATAAGACAAATTTAGCAGATATGAAATCTTTAATAGAAAACAATTATATAACCGTAAAGACATATTCATTAAAGGCAGAAATTTATGTTCAAGTAATAGAAGATAAATTGAATTTCAAGATTGTCAAGCATAAAACATTTAGAGCAAGAACAATAGGGTTTATCGCAGGAAAGATGGCTGGCTTGTTTATTCCTAATCAGCAATAGATTTTTATATAATTCTTAAAATATAGAAATAATGACTGAACTGCTTTACTTGAAAGATTGTTACTTAAAAGAATTTGACGCTAATATTCTAGAAAATAATGATGAATATGTTATTCTAGACAAGACTGTTTTTTATCCGAATGGCGGCGGTCAGCCCAGCGACAAAGGTACATTGAATGGCATTGAGGTAATAGATGTAAAAAAATCCGATAAAGGAATAATGCATTTCATAAAGACTCCGATAAAAGATTCTAAAGTTCATGGAATAATTAATTGGGAATACCGCTACAAATTAATGAGAATGCATACAGCCCAGCATGTCATTAGTTCAATAGTTCTTGATAATTTTGACGCAGAAACTGTCGGTAATCAAATAAATGCAGATGTTTCAAGGATAGATTTCTTTCCATTTAAACCAACTAAAGAAAATCTAGACTTTATCACAAAAGAATTCAATGATTATATAGATAAAAAAATTAAAGTTAAGAAATATTTTGCTACGCGTCAAGAGGTCATTGAAACAATATCAGAAAAGCGCCGTAATCTATTCTCGAGATTACCAGAAAATATTAATGAAATAAGAGTAGTAGAAATTGATTCTGTTGATAAATGCCCTTGCGCTGGAACTCATGTTGATAATTTATCTGAGATAGGCCATATAAGGATAATAGAAACGAAAAACAAGGGCTCAAACCGGACAAGAGTAAGTTTTGAATTGATTAGATAAAAAAGATATATTTATATACCAGTAAATCTATGTATATGTTGGTGATTACAAATCAAAATAGTCTATAGCAAACATGCCTTAGAAAAAATAAATAATTTTGGTATTGATTTAGAAGAGGCAGAAAAAGTAATTAAAAAGGGCATGAAATGGAAAGAAGAAATTAGTGATAAGTGGCATGCTAACCTAGGAGGGTTAGAATGTGTATTTATTAAGCGAAAAGATATTATTTTTGTAATAACAGTTTATGAAGAAGGTGCTTAAAAATGAAATGTATTATTTGTGATAAAGGAACTTTAGAAGAAAAAATGATTGACTACAAAGAATTTGGAGTATCTCTAGGTAGATTTAAAGGTAGTAGTTGTAATAATTGCGGAGAAATATTTTTTGATAGTGAAACAGCTAGAAAGATACAAGCAAAATCTAAAGAAATGGGATTATTTGGGTTATCAAAGAGAACAAAAGTAGCAAAGGTAGGTAACAGTCTAGCCATCAGAATACCTAAGGAAATTGCTGAATTTGTAAAATTAAAAAAAGAAAAAGAAGTCAGAATATTTCCAAAAAGTGCGAATGAACTGATTATAGATTTTAAATAAAACTGCAACTAAAGACAGAAAATAAAGGTTCTAGTCGTACAAGATTTAGTTTTGAATTGATTAAACATAAGCTTTTAAAACTTTAAATAACTAAAATAACATAAAAATGACTCAAGAAATTTTAGATCAAGGATTGTATAAATTAACTCAATATTTATTTGATAAAATTCATAATATACTTCCAGAAAAGCTCCATAATCTTCCTATAGAAGTTGTGATTGAAGGATACTTTGGAGCTTATTTTTTAACAAGAGCACTTCAATTAGGTTCTAAAAATATTGCAAGTAAAATAATTCCTGATTTTGATAGAAAAGCGTTGCCTAAATTAGAAAGAATATGTGAATTTGGTTTGCCTGCTGCATTTTTAACATACAGTTTGATTGATCCTCATGGAGCCAGAGATTTAATATATAACAAACCAATGGACAATCTTGGTATATTTATGGCATATTTAGGTGGAATAACTGCAGCAGAACAAGATTTAAATAAGTGCTCAAGATTGTTATAATAAATTAAAAGAGGTGGATATGAATAAGAATTATTCGGTTATAGGAATTCTAGGATTCATAATGTTAGTTTATAGTATTGTAAGTGCAATATTTTACAATAATATTTATTGGTACAGTTATTTTGTGATTGGAGGAACTTTATTTTTAGCATACTTGAATTTCATGTTAAAAAATGATTCTTTAATAACAAGATTTAATAAAAATAAAATAAATGAATTCAAAAAATATGTTTATTATTTATTATTTGCTATATCGATAGAATTTATTGGAAGATATATCCTAAACTTATGGGAATATTCTTATTTTAATTTGAATGATATAATTTTTAATGTTTTGATTATTGGATATCCTTTTGCATTCTTTTTTGTGTATGAATCTTTTATAATGATAAGATCAAAATTTGATTTTTATATATCTTTATTAATTTCTATTATAATAAATGCTTTAATTCATGAATATCCTAATAATTTTGTGTATGAATGGAAGTATAATATTCCTAATGTTAGTTTTGAAATCTTAAAATTAAACATAGTAGTGTGGTTTGGGTGGATAATATTAATAATAATACCATTATTAGTGAATAATAAGTTAAAAGTTGTTATAATAAATTAAAAGAGGTGCATTGATGTTTAGAAAATATGGAATATTGGGAATAATATTAATATTTCTTGTAGAACTAAACTTTTTCCTTAGAATACAGCCTTTTGCTAATTGGTATTTTCCAATAATATGGATCAGCTATATTTTAGTTCTAGATGCAATCGTATATAAAATAAGGAATAATTCCTTAATAAGTAATAGACCTAATCAAATAATTGGAATGTTTCTAGTTTCTATGATAATATGGTGGATATTCGAATTTATTAATATCTCAATTGGAAATTGGAATTATCATGGATTAAATGATTTAGGAAAATATGTAAACTTAATGGGGTCTTTATCTTTTAGTACAGTGTTACCCGCTTTTTTTGAGACTGTTGAATTAATTGAATCAATCCATTTATTTGACAAGAAGAAACTTAAAAAAACTCATAATATAAACAAATCATTTATTCATTTTATGATCGGCATAGGAATTTTGTGTTTTATATTGCCCATGTTACTTCCAAAATATGCCTTTCCTTTAGTATGGTTGGCTTTCTTTTTTATATTAGATCCAATAAATTATTTACATAAACAACCCAGTGTCATAAAACACCTAAAAGATCGCAAATTAACTATTCCATTGTCTTTATTGTTAGCAGGAATAATAATGGGCTTTTTTTGGGAATTCTGGAACTATTGGGCTATTCCAAAATGGACATATAATGTTCCTTTTGTAGGGTTTTTCAAAATATTTGAGATGCCCCTGCTTGGTTATTTAGGATATTTTCCATTTGCTTTTGAGTTATATGCTATGTATTGGTTCATAAGAAGCTTATTAATCAAAAAGGAAAAATTGCTTATTTAAATCATAAATATTATAAATGAAATTATCTAAGCTATTATTATGTATGATTTAATAATTATAGGTACAGGATGTTCTGGATTTGCTGCTGCAATGTACGCAGGCAGATTTAGGATGAAAACACTTATTCTAGGAGACTTAGTCGGTGGATTGATTACTTGGACAGATAATGTAGAGAATTATCCTGGTTTCAACAAGATATCTGGTATAGATCTAGCAAATAAGCTAAAAGAACAAGCACTTCAATATGATATTGAAATGAAAGAACTTAAAGTAACTAATGTAGAAAAAACAAGGAATGGTTTCAAAGTTTATAGTGATAAGAAATCTTTCGAGACTAAAACAATAATTTTTGCTACTGGGACTCAAGTCAAAAAATTAGATGTCAAAGGCGAAATAGAATTTCACAATAACGGAGTTCATTACTGCGCACTATGTGATAGTTATGCTTATCAAGATAAGGTAATAGCTGTTGTTGGCGGCTCAGATAGTGCTGCAAAGGAAGCTCTAGTCTTAAGCGAACATGGGAAAAAAGTTTTCATGATTTCAAGATCATCAACAATACATCCAGAGCCAATAAACATGGATAGAATCAAGAAGAACAAGAAAATCGAGATAATATATAATACAAATATCCTAGAAATAAAGGGAAATAAAGTCGTTCAATCTATTACATTAGATAAATCTTACAAGGGTTCAAAAGAGCTAAAGTTAGATGCAGTCTTCATAGCAATCGGACACTTAGCAATGTCAGACTTGGCCAAAAATCTAAATGTAATTCTTAATAATCACAATGAAATCATAATTGATAGAGAGTCAAAAACCAACATTGATGGGATTTATGCTGCTGGAGATGTGGCTGACACAAGATTCAAGCAGGCTATCATTGGAGTTGGAGAAGCGGTTAATGCTGTCTTCTCTGCTTATAATTTCATAAATAATAAAAAATAAGAAGTCTTAAATATAGTATTTTTATGTAAAAAATCATGGAAAAGATATCCAAAGGCAGATTTTATTTTGAAGATGATTTCAATGAAGAATTAATGACTTTTCAGGATGAAATTGATTTTGAAGCAGATCAAGAGATAGAAGTAAGGCCTAAAAAGATTAAGATGAAGCATAAGTTCTATATAGCTTCTTAGTTATAATTTTAAATTAATCAATTAGTTTTTATCAAACGAATGTAGCCAATCGGGCTTTTGTCTGAATTTAGAATCGGAGAAGTTGTAGAGGTTAATTTTTTTTCTTTATTATAAATAAACTCCAAGTTAGAAGTGCTATTGGCACAGATATAATCTTTGTCTGTGCTACATTTTTTGTTTAAAGAGCATGAGAAATTAGAATCATGAGAGCACTTATTTGTTTCGTTAAACAGATTATTAAATTTGTTGCCAACCATGTTTTTATCAGTCATGTCTTTTATCGTCTTGTTGACCCAGACAATTTTGTCCTTATTATCGACAACAATTACGCCAGTTCCAAGGCTGTCTAGAACATTCTTTATGCTATGGCCATTAGCGCTAGTAAAGTATTCCATAATGGGTGGTGTCTTATGAAAATACCAAACTTTAGCCATGCCAATGTCTCGATAATAAATCCAACCTTCAGAATTTAATACGCTTAAGTATTTAGACAAAGTAATTCTGTTTAATTTTAATTTTTTAGAAATATCAATCGAAGTAGCTCCTTGATCATTTTGTTTTATCAAAGAACAGATTTTTTCTTTTACAGTATTATTCAACAAACTTTTCAGGCCCCCTCTATATATTATAATAGAAGATATTTTTATATATAAACATTATCGTAGTACATTATAGATAATCAATATAGATAATCTTTAAATATGTGCTTAACATCTCAATAAATGTCTTAGTTATTATTGCTGGGGGTGGTATTGATGAGTTGGAAAGTTTCAAGTGATGGAGATTTATATGAAGATTTTGGTGATGAAGAAGAAGAGTGATTCATTTTCCATTTAATCTAATAATAAATCATTGCATTTTTGGAAGATAGAACTAGCCGAAATGTGAAAGGGAGTTTTTATTTTATTCATTATAATTCGACACCTCTTTTATCCCTTGAACACGTCTGATGTTCTATCTTTCTTTTATATAAATTGTAATAACATAAGAATAACAGAAATTCCTATAATGACAAAGAAAATTCCTTTATTCCAAGACCATACTTTTTGTCCATCTAACATGAATATTGGCAGCATGTTAAACAAAGCCAAATAAGAATTAATTCTAAATCCTATATCGCTAAAGTCATTGAATAAGTTTATCTTTAGCATTACGAAGAAGATTATTGCTAATATTATATTCATTATAGGTCCCGCTACAGAAATTATTCCGTTTTTCTTCTTGCTTATATTTCCATGAATGAAAACAGCTCCGGGAGCGGCGAAAATAAATCCAAACAAGGATCCTATCAGTGCTATAAATAACATAAAGTCAAAAGATACAAATTCTGCAAAAAACCCATATCTTTCCGCGACAGATTTATGAGCTAATTCATGCAATAAAAAACCTAGGCCTACTGTAAATAAGCATACAATAAAAAGAGAAAGATATCCTAATCTCATACTATCTTGATAAAGCACTGCAAAAGCTAAAGATATCACAAACCATGCTTTGATTAAATCTAGAATTTCCCTTTTGCTAAATTTCATTTCACTTAATTTCTTTATGATCTATTTCTTCTCTCAAGTCTTTTATGAAATCATCTAATTTAACGTTGAATTTTACTTCTCCGCTTCTTGATCTTATTGCTAGAGTGTCTTTTTCTTCTTCTTTGTCGCCGATAGTGACCATGTAATTTACTTTCAATAATTGGGCATCTCTAACCTTCTTGGATATTGACTCATTTCTGTTATCAAAATCAATCCTAATGCCTTGTTCTTTTAAGGAATCTACGATTTTTTTGGAGTATTTCTCATTCTTTTCGGATATGTTCATTACTATTACTTGGATAGGAGAAATCCACAAGGGAAATTTGCCTGCAAAATGCTCGGTGATTATGCCAATGAATCTCTCAAAGCTTCCGAATATTGCCCTATGGATCATGACCACCCTATGCTTAGTATTGTCGCTGCCTTCATAATTCAAATCGAATTTCTCAGGCAATAAGAAATCTAATTGGATAGTTGCCAGTTGCCAATCTCGTCCAAGGGCATCTTTAATGCTTATGTCTATCTTCGGACCATAGAATGCTCCATCCTTTTCTTTTGTTTTATAATCTAAATGATTGGATTTCAAGGCATGATTCAGGGCTTCTTCAGCTTTTTCCCATAGTTTAACGTCGCCCATATGCTCATCGGGCATTGTTGACAAGAAAAATTCTGGTTTCAAGTTGAAATTATAATAAAATTTCTTCACTAATTCTAATACATTGGTAATCTCTACAAGTACTTGATCTTCCATGCAAAATATATGTGCATCATCCATAGTTATTTGACGAACTCTAAGCATTCCGCCAAGTACTCCGCTGAGTTCATTTCTATGAAGTCTTCCTATTTCGCTTAATCTCAGAGGCAATT